>JABCSP010000316.1 GCA_018238825.1 Candidatus Thorarchaeota archaeon
CTAGATGACTTGCTATTTCTTCTCTTCGAGTTGGCATGATATATTCACACTCACATAACACATCAAATACTTTCGCAAAACCACTTTTCCCTGTACAACGAATTGAACAGGCTGTACAAAACGTAGAGTCATATTCTTTCTGTGAGATGATATTATCAAGTGACTTACATGAAAAATTATGAAACTGGCGTATCAAGTAAGGTCTATGCATCGGTGCTAGTTGCTGTGATTATTACTGCTGGTATTTTTGTTGTTGCAACGAATTTTCCAGGTGGTGGAATTATTCCCACAACAACAACACCTACAACTGGACTTGGTGCTAGAGCTGCTTTGTACCTCAATTCAATGCGTGATAATGTGGTCTACTACTGGATGTGCAATTCATCATTCGTGAATGTCGATCTTTCTGATTACTATGATAGTGTACATCCCGGCGCGTTTGTTGACGGCTTGTATATGACTCAGAACGACACTGGCGGCGAGATCAATGTACTATTCTCTCCTTATTCATCTGACGTTGTCGGGAAAGGAGTACTCACTGAAAACGAGTGGAATAGCGTGAGTGGAGCCTTGATTGATGATGGAATCGGACAAATGGAAACTGCATCTTCACCACCGGATGATTGGCCACATTCCTGGCCAGTTGATTTCTATATGTTAGCATGCTTCAACGATAATACCTTCTTCTACGTTGGATTTACCGGATCGGATGGATATGTGTTCATTCAAAATGGTACATGGGCTGGATCTGCTCACGATGCAGGTGGACCTTATCCAGTAACTTGGGATGTAGGATTTTGGTTAAACGAGGGTGGTCACTTTGATGCACCTCTTCAGCTTCTATATACAACTATAACCAATGCAGTTAGCTACCCTGAGTGATGGGCCTTGCGCCCATCATTCTTCTTTTATTTGGATAGAGATTTGATTAAGTAATAGCGATTGTGAGGTGAATGAGTGAGTGAAGAATCTGATAGAGATATGGTAGATAAACTCCTGAAAGGCCGCACAATGAGTGTTTACGCACTCCTCTTATCACAGGGTGAAATGGGAGTCCGGGAAGTTCAACGTGAACTTGGATTCTCGAGCCCCAGTTTAGCCCTGCATCACTTGACAAAGTTGTCAGAACTTGATCTTGTCAAAAAAGATGTACATGGAGTTTACAGTGTGTCGCGAACAGTACGAGTTGGTTCCCTCTCTTTGTTCATCAAATTTGGTTCGAGACTATTACCACGATTTCTATTTCTTGGGACGTTATTCACAGCTATGCTAATTCTCTATCTGGCGTTCTTCCTTTCATGGCCACCCACTGGGGGAGACATCATGTATGTGGTTCTGAGTGTCATCGCCATTCTAATCGTATTCTATGAAAGTCGCCAAATCTGGCTTCTCAAACCATTTTGATTACTCGGTAGTTATGAGCGACATATATAGGTTCCAAACCCTTACAAGGTATATGTACGTCATGTACGTGAAACATAACAACCTAGGTCGATTTTGAATGCACCAGATAAAGTTAGAGCCCACTCCAAAGGTCCCAAAGCAGGAATCCTATGATGAGAGAGTTTGCTCTAAATGCATGGGACATCGAGCACTCTGTGGCATTCGTCCATGTCCACTTCTAATGCGAGCAAAAGCAATGGCTAGAATTGATGACGCATTCACAGGTAGAGAACTTGTTGGTGCTTCTCCTCCTTCAGTTTTCGTTGGAGATTCTGGATATCCTAAAGTTCTAGCAGGACCATTAGTGCCACCAGTACGAGTGGACGAAGCTCCACTTATGGAACGACCTGACCTTTGGCTTAATCGAACAATAGATGAGATTCTAGCTCTTCGTTTCAGTCTGGTTAGAACAAAGAAGATGATTCCTGTTGATTCAGCAGCTGACCCAGGCCGCGAACTTGCAGAAACACAAACCCTTGCATTGTCTGAATCTGCAATATCCTCTGAGGCAACTCTGCTTAAGAGACCCTCCTTTAATACGGTCTTCTCTAATACAACACTACCAATAGGTCCCTCAGCACCACTTGAAACTTTTCGACTGGAGGATAATCCAAAAGTCCCGAAGATAGTCGATAAAGTTACTTCTGATACTGACCTCAAGGCTGTAGGTGGCGTGATGGATCTATTCGATGATGGAATCCGTCAAGAGCATATCACACGACTTCTCTCTGTAGGAATTCTAGGACAGAAGAGGAGGCGACGGCTAGTTCCAACAAAGTGGAGCATAACTGCAGTTGATGATATAGTTGGAAGAAGACTTCACAAACAAGTAACGAGAAATCGTGCAATCAATGATTATTACGTTAGTATTGACCAAGCTCTTGGAAATACTGTTGCACTTCTCTTTTATCCCAGCGGATGGCAATTTGAGGCATTAGAGTCTTGGTTGGGTGGATTGAATCCCTCTATCATCAATGATTACGAATATGGGAAGGGTCGCAAGGATTATGCCAAGTATGTTGTTGGTGCATACTATGCAACACGACTTCCTGCTCTAGAGTATTTGGTCAGCATTAGAAAACAATCTGGTGTAATAGTTTTCATGGAGATTGATCCACAACAATGGGTACCTCTTGGCGTTTGGCGTTTTCGCGAGATTGCAAAACGGGCTCTAACATCTGGTGTAAAGAAATTCCAGAGTATGGATGAAGCAACAGCTGAGATTGGGAAGCATCTTCGTAATCCTCTTCATAATTGGCTAACGAAGAGTCAATTGTACAATGACTTTTTGAGCCAGACCAAACTTACTGATTTCATGTGATGCTTCTCTATAGATGTATCATGCATTTGCTTTTAATAGAATTAAGACAACTAATTAGTGGAGCGTTTGACATGCGCGCTACTAAAAGTAATTTTCTAACTCTATCGATTCTCTTTCTTCTTGTGATGCCTTTCGTAATGATGCCTACCGCCAGTGCATGGTCTATGGGTGACGAAGTGGCAGTTTTTTGACACACCTTTGAAGAAGAGTATTGGACAAATGATTCACTCTTTATTGAAGGTGCAAATGGAAACGGTAGTCTAACAGTATCGTTCATAAACGTTGGTGATTTTGAAGCATTCTTAATTGCGTTCAACGAGTTCAATATGACTGACGGTACACAAATGATTGCGCCGTATCAGCTATTTGGAATGCACTTCATTACACCTGGAAATGAGGAGGTATTCATTGGAGCTATCTTCGCTTTCTTGATGGTACACAATGAAACCTATGGTTCAAATCAGCTACCTGATGTTGGCAATGAACCTGCTTGGTATGTTGTTCCGATGGCAAATGCTACAACCTGGCCTGAATACACACCATCAGTTGTGCCAATTCCTGCTACAAATATATCTGAGAATCATTATCGCATGGGAATGCAATATTTCAACTTAACCTGCAGGATTGTTGATGCAAACACTCCGCTGGGCTTTTGGACCACTCTTGCTTATCCAATCTTAGAGATTGTCA
>JABCSP010000317.1 GCA_018238825.1 Candidatus Thorarchaeota archaeon
TCTTAGAGGACTAGCAATGCGTCTCATAGCTGTGCACTTACCAGAAAGGATTGTGACTGATATCCAAGAACTAGTGGAGAAAGGTCTCTATCCCAATCGTTCTGAAGCGATTAGAATCGCTATCCGTGATCTTCTGAAACGTGAGTTATGGGAACAGAATATGGGTAAGAACAAGAGGATGAGTGAGGTCATCGGATAATGAATTCACTAATCGATTCCGCACGGGAAAATAGTCGTGCAGAAAGAGTGTATTCAACAGCTCGTGATATTGGACAAGCTAGAATTGTTGTTGTTGGATGTGGTGGAGCTGGTAATAACACCATAAAGAGACTGATGACCATTGGAGTCCAAGGGGCTGAATGCATTGCAATCAATACCGACCGTCAACATCTAGCAGTCACTACTGCTCATAGGAAACTCTTGATTGGTGAAAGAATCACCCGCGGACTTGGCGCTGGAGGATATCCCCACGTTGGAAAAGCAGCTGCAGAGGAATCCGCTGGACAAATTACAGAGCTACTTCGTGATGCCGATCTTGTCTTTATAGCAGCAGGAATGGGTGGTGGAACAGGAACAGGTAGCGCCCCCGTAGTTGCAGAGATTGCAAAGAAGAATGATGCCATTGTAGTTGGTGTCATCACAATGCCATTCAGTTTAGAACGTACTAGAATCGACAAAGCTAAGGCAGGTTTAGCTAGACTTCAGGAGAATGTTGACACAGCAGTTGTTATTGACAACCAAAAACTGATGGAGCTCGTACCTGACCTTCCACTAGAAGAGGCCTTTGGCGTTGCTGATGAGGTTCTTGCTAATATGGTTAAAGGAATCACTGAAACCATCACTATGCCCAGTCTAATCAATTTGGATTATGCAGATGTTCGTTCCATCATCTGTAATGGTGGTGTTGCCTTAGTTGGACTTGGCGAGGCTACTGGAACTGATAGAGCAAATGATGCTATCAAAAACGCACTGAACAGTCCACTTCTTGAAGTTGAATGGAACGGTGCTACTGGAGCTCTGATTCACATCACCGGCGGACCAGATATGAGTCTTGCAGAATCAAACAAGGTCGGTGAACTTGTTTCTGAGAAGATGAGTCCTGATGCTAATGTCATCTGGGGAGCACGTGTTGACCCACGGCTTAGCGGTGTACTTCGTGTAATGCTTATTCTCACTGGTGTAAAGAGTCCTCAATTACTACCTCGGTCAAAGGAAGACTCTGGAATATCAGTTGCTACTAAACGACTAGCTGAATTTGGTATCATTGGTACTAAGACAAAAATCGTAGGTTCGACTCAGGCACGCGAACGTGCTTATGGCAAAATTCCAGAAACATCTCGCGGGACTTGGGAGGATCGATTGAAACCTCTTGAAAGAACACTAGCTAGTCGTAAAAAGAGAGAGCAAACTCCCAAGAGAAATCTTGAGGAATTAGGTCTAAAGAAACTCCTAGATTGAACATTTTGTCTTGAAAATTGGCCTTAGAGATTCAAGTTCGCAGCAATGAATCTTATTTTGACTAGTCTAGCCAAAGGAAATGGTTTCTGTTCATTATTTGTTCATAGTTAGTTACTATGCAAGACCGTGCTCTTTCAACCAATCATCCGCAATAACTGCTACACGTTCGTACAACGGACCAGAACCGTCGACTCCTTCGGGCGTAATCCGGAAGCATAATAATAATTGGCACCCAATTTCTATATGATATATTACTATGACTCAATTATTTTTAGTCATCCCAGGGTACAACTGCAGGTTCAATACCCCAAAGATGGTCAATAATGAGACCGAGAATCATGAAGAGTGGAATTGGGCCTGTGAATCCACCCCCAGCTTGATTTGAAACACTAAAGAGGGAAAGGAAAAACAGAGGTGCTAAAGGAATCAAAGTAAGAACTGCTGAAATTCTAACCTTTTTCTTAGTTGTTTCAGCTCTGTGATGTCTTATTATTTGAATTGTGAAAACATAACTAAAGAATGCAACTATGAGTGAGCTCAAGAAAGCATATGGATCAAGAAAACTAAAAAAGTTGTATACCTCAACACCTGAAGCATAGCTCCAATCTGTAAATACCCAAACCGCTGCATTGACGTGATAGTAATGCCAGCCTTCACCAATCTGGATAATGAAGCCATATGGTACCATTAGTAGCAATATTACTAATAACAAGATAATTGTACCAGTATTATTCTCGTTGCGAAAGAAACTCTCTAAATCTTTCAACGAAACACCCAAGTTATTAGAAACTTTACGAGGCTAATAACTTATTCAATCTTGGAGAGATTAGAAATTCTTTGGTTTTCCCAACCCTAGCTTACTTTCATCATTTTAATGAAAATAGATCGAATAACACTCTCACTAACCACATAGGAATCGGATAAATCAAATCTGGAAAAAGAAGTTTGCTGAATCTATATTCAACAAACATAAAGGAGTGTTTGTAATCTTAGTATTTGTGTTTGTATAGTGGAAAGAGGTAGGGACAACCGTGAATGGCTATGTCATTTCAATCAGTGATGTTTCAAAATCATTTGGTTCTGTCAAAGCATTGGATGGTCTATCACTCGATATGGAACCAAGTATACTGGGATTAATTGGACCAAATGGAGCCGGAAAAACAACTCTAATCAGAATTTTACTAGGCCTCATCAAATCCGATACTGGCTCTGCTCATATCTTTGACAGCGATATTTCAAACAAGTCTAAGGATATCCTTCATCGCATCGGAGTACTTCATGAGGATCCATATTTTCCTCCGTTGATGACACCCCGCCAATATCTCACTGATGTAGGGTTTCTCTATCCTCAGAGAGTTCCTGCTGATGAACTACTTGCAATGGTTGGCTTATCAGACGCCGCAGATCGTAAAATCAAAAATCTTTCAGCAGGTATGAAGAGACGTCTGGGGCTTGCGCAAGCATTGGTAGGAAAGCCAAATCTGGTTTTGTTGGATGAACCCACATCAAATCTCGATATAACCGGGAGAGATCAAGTCCTACGACTTATAGTGGAAATCCATCAAGAGGAAAAGGTGTCGTTTCTCATAACGTCACATATTCTGTCTGAGTTGGAAAGAGCTTGTCACCATATAGCAGTCATTGTTAATGGCAAGATTGTGGAAAAAGGGAGTACAGATGAACTGGTGAAAAAACATACACACTGTAGATTCAGGGTGATGTCATCAGATTCTTTCAAACTAGAAAAAATCTTGAAGGAGGAGCAGGGAATCATTGATGTGCTCGTGGATGGCACGAAGTCTGTGATCATCGAAGTTTCTCCTGATTATGTAGAGAATATTGAATCACATCTGGAAGCGCTGGTCAAAGACTCAGGCATCAAATTCTATGGAGTAGAAAATACAGGAACCCTTGAAGATATGTTTAGGAGGTTGATTAGTCATAAGTGAAAATAAAGCTCGAAAGTTTAGTACTCATCGTCTTGAGATCAACAT
>JABCSP010000033.1 GCA_018238825.1 Candidatus Thorarchaeota archaeon
CCAGATCCCTGTATTATTCCGCAGTTTGTAAAGAGGAACTGGGTGATTTTGTAGGTGCTGCTACATCTATTGCAGAATATCTGAAGGAAAACCCAAGTGACGAAGAATCTCTAGCTCTTTCAGAATGTGTAGCAAGCAAAATCAGCTAACAAGAAAGTAAAGTGGTGCGGCCACCGGGATTCGAACCCGGGTTGCCAGCTTGGAAGGCTGGAATCATAACCAGACTAGACTATGGCCGCAGTCATCGAAAGTCGATTGTCCGTGGTTACGATTTAAGAGTTATGATAGAGTGGACTCGACTAGGCGGGTCAGTGGAAGGCTTCTATCCTGATGGCAGAAGCCAACTCCCTCCAGTCTTCGATAGGTCAGTGGAAGGCTACGATCCTACAGTACGAATTTCTTATTCCTATCACATCTAATTATGAACGCCACTAATGATGCTGAGATCTTTTTCGATACAGAAGCAAACCTATCAGAGTTATAACTCCAACAGCAATTCCAGTGACTGGTAGGAGCGGGGAGAGAGGTTCAGAGTATCTAAGAGCGATTTCAACCAAATTCTCCTTTATAGTGACTCCTTGATTGTCTGATGTTTGTATCGTAACCTGCGTGTCCCAATTTTCTGCGCTCTTTGAGAAATTAGCCTTAAGTGTAACCAATCTAGGTCCACACACAAATGAACTCCCATCTTCAAAGTAAATTGTGAGATTCTCAAATTCGATTATATCTCCACAGTAGAGCGCATCAGTGATGTTATCCTCTGATATCGGTCCCAAGTATAACTCAATTGTATTTAGAGCGGTCCAAGCCGCATAATGTCTTCTACTTGTCCAGCTTGGATAAGGTGTTAATGTATAATCAAATAGCTCACCGCTTGAGGTATAGAAGAATGGATACTCCCTCATTTCGTCATAGCCCAGTCCCACAACTTTGACTGTTGCTGGTCCTGTGTTGATTCCTAAAAATTCTTGCTGAAATCCAAGAGAATAGTTATCGAAGAGCGAAAATCCGACTGTTATGGTTGCATTGATGTTATTGCCAAGCGGACCACCAACTAGGAGCATATTGATTGAAGCTGATGGTAAGTGGTCAATTTCGGAAGCTTTTGGATTCCTTATATGACAATCAACGTTATTTTCGATCATGGAATGTTTGACTGTTTCTGAGGTTTCGATATGAATGTCTTGTTGAGAAAATAATAGAAGGAGTAACAAGATAGCAGTAGTGATTTTTAATCTTTGATTTCCGAAACCAATATTCTTTCGCATAGTTTGAAAACACTCATTTTTGTTATATGGTATGCCACGGTATCTTTCACCTGAAATTTTCATTATGATTGCATACTAATTGCTCAAATAGTGGAATATCTATCTTTAATCACTCCAGTCCGTGCAGAGTAAACCCACAAGATTTCGGCACAGACATGCCAAGCCATCATGACCTCTTTATCGAGTTCGATGTGTGTATCAAACAGCTCCTTCAACTCACTTGGAAAATCACCGTGGGGAAAAGCTCCAACTCCAACAATAACCGGAATTGATGCATCCTCTGGAAATATTGATTGAAGAGAATCGATTGAAGTTTTAGAACCATTCTCTATAGTAAGGATAGACTGAGCTTCGGAGTTATCTTTCTTGAACTCTGAGATGAGTTTTGGAAGTGTCTTATTTGTCACTTGTAACAGGGGAGTTCCCTCAACTGGTACTTGCCCCTTGACAAGCAGTTGCTCAAAGAGACCCACAAACCGGTCATAATTACGAGGAAGGCGTACTTCGGGATTAACTTCGATAATTCTACCATCCTGAAGATGTAGATGTATGGTAAGATTCCCGCTCTTACAAAGTGGGGTTTCCAAGAGAGACATAAGAGAATGAAATACGATGTCGGGTCGTCCCCTCTGTAGTCCATTTTCTAGACGAGTCATTTCTCTCCCATGATGAGATTGATCAAGAAGCAGCTCACCCGGTTTCTTGCCTCTGCGTCCTGCGTGTTTCTGTACCTGTTTCATTGCCGAAATCTCAGAGGGAATGAGTTCCAAAGCGCATTCAAGTAGAATCATGTGAAGCATTGTAAATCCCAACATATTGACGGACACGAACGATTTAAGCAGTTTGAAACATGCTAAGAGATAGTAAGAGGAATGTCGTTGTCTAAGAGAAGATACGCTAAAGAGAGAATCAAACGTCTAGCCCAGACCAGAGTGGAGATTCTATGGCAGCAGGCACTCCGTAATGCTAGAAGTCGTCCTGAAGTAGCTAGATTTCAGATGAGAAGTGCACGAAAGATTGCACGGCGAACAAGGACAAAGATACCATGGCATATCAGCAGAAGACTATGCAAGAAGTGTGGAGCAATTTTAATTCCAGGGAATACATGTAGAGTGCGTATCAGGCACAATAGAGCAAAACATATGGTTGTGACATGCACAGAATGTGGAAACGTGAAGAGATACTTCCTCACTAATCTTAAGCCACAAGCATAGCTTAATCAGAGAATAAGAAACGCGAACGGTGAAGCACAATGAAGAATGAAAAGCACCGCACTAGAATCAGTATTGCATGGCAAGACCCAGCATTGATACAAATTGGGAAGGGTGGGGTTTCAGACAGTCTAGTGAAAGAAACCGTAAGGTTACTCAAGAAACACCATTACATCAAGGTCCGAATGCTCCGTAGTGTGTTAGATTCAATGACAAAACAAGAGCTAATGAACACCCTTTGTGAGAAAACAGGAGCTACTTTCGACGGGCTTCGTGGAAATACAGGGGTCATATACAAGATTCGTGCAGGTCAAGGAGTATAACTCAACCTGATTTCACTGAAACATAACGACAACCTTTTATGGCATCTCTAGACGGTGACTCCAGCCTTTTGAGGAAAGTCATCGGCCGATTTTGTGTTAGGTGACTCATCTTCAAGAAGAATGGTGACTGACAATGCCCACAGTCTATGATATTCCAGCCAACATATTGGTACGACGACTCGCTCAGGACCTTAAGTCCAGAGAAGAGATTGCCCCTCCAGAATGGGCGCCGTTTGTGAAAACTGGTGCTCACAAAGAGAGAGCTCCAGACGATGCAGACTACTGGTTCGTCAGATGTGCTAGCATCCTCAGGAAAATCTATCTCAACGGACCTATCGGAACAGAGAAACTTCGGATCGAGTATGGTGGTAGGAAGCGACGTGGGACAAAACCAAACAAGTTCCAGAAGAGCGGCGGTGCAATCATCAGGACTGCACTTCAGCAACTCGAAAGAGCTGGTTTTGTCAAGAAACGCGGTAGACAGGGACGAGAATTGACCGACATTGGTAGGTCATATATGGATAAATTGTCTTCAACATTGAAGGTGGAACTCTCAAAAGCAATCCCAGAACTTGAAAAGTACTAAGCCAGGAGACTTGGCACAATGAGTGACGAGGAGTTAGAAGCAATCCGTAGAAGAAAGATGGCTTCACTTCAACAAGAGGCACTCAAAGAACAGGCTCAAGAACAAGCTGTTGTCGAGGCACAGGCTCAGAAAGAGACTGTGTTAAGGCAGATCTTGTCTGCAGAGGCGCGTGCTCGGTTGTCCAACATCAAGATGGTCAAGCCACAGTTTGCGGAACAAATTGAGATGCAACTGATTCAACTGGCGAGTTCAGGAAGGCTTAGGGGTAAAGTAACAGACGAGCAACTAAAAGCGCTCTTGGTACAATTGCAGGAAAAAGAGCGTGAACGTAAAGTAACGTTCAGATAAAGCTGCACTGGTGATAAACATGGCACGAAACAAGCCACTTGGAAAAAAGCTCAGAATGGCCAAAGCAATGAAGAGTAATTCCTCCGTTCCCACGTGGGTCGTGGTCAAGACTGGAGGAAAGGTTCGCAGAACCCCGGCACAACGAAATTGGAGGCAAAGTAAGCTAAAGCCTTAATTCAAGCATCATTAAGATTTTCTAAGAATTCTAGTTATTGACTCGATAAGGTCTGAACGATCAATATGATTAGTTGACTGCAGTATTATTTTGGCAAGCCCTCTCGCATCTTCATTTGAAATATTTCCCCATTGTTGTGTGAATGTATTCTCTAAGTAAAGGGATTTAGCTGTTGATAGAAGGGAATCAATCTCGCTGGATTCAAGATTTGGTAGAAATCTCTCAAGTACAATTTTCCAAGTACGTCTTGTTTCTGACACATATGGAGTTTCTTGACCACCCTTTCCCTCAGGATCATGACCCGATTCTTTGAAATGATTCACTGCGTTTACATAGTGATTTACTGTAAGTGCAATTATCTCAGGATTTTCCAATTCAGCTCTCGTGTTTCTGGTATGCATGTCACATTCATAAAGTGCATCCCCTCGTGCGTAAGTGGCTGAAAGGATAAGAGGTGTTTCTTCTTTTATTTGCAGATACTGTTCGCCCTTACTTTTTTGGGGGTTTTTCTTGCTCATTATATCAATAATGAGAGCTCCATCAATATACTTCTCATTTTTAGAATTTGTTTTAATTTTTTTAAGAATTATTCGTTCGTCAGAAGCAAGCCGGGAATCAAAATAGCTAGCTGATCGCGGAAACGCAATGATTTCTGGTATCCATGTAGAATTATCATGCGATTTCCAACTACCAGAAAATACTGTATCTTTTCCAAGAAGGTTCTGGAAATCTAATTCTTCGAAATATAGTCTATGTGTACTTGAAATGTGCTTGAATGTCCCACTTCGTGTTCTTGGGTCCCATGTTGCTGAAATAGGCAACCCCCCTCCAAATGATAATTTGGTTGAACCGACTTCATTGAAACCACAATTTACCTGTTGAGATATACCCATTCCTAATCTTCTTGAGGTTAGTCCTAGTATCTTCTCAATCCTTGCAGATATAGCCTTCATATCCCCACGTACTACACCACGAGAAACACCATCAAACTGATTGTTCTTCTTCCAAGAATGCATCGACAATAGCATATTGTAAGAAGTCCTAAATTTCATTTCACTTTCCTTTGCAGAAATTAACTTCTCTGAAGAAGGATGTATCTTCAGATCTTTGGCGATAATTTGAAGATCTTTCATTGCACAAATCATTTTATCTAATTGAAATCGAAAAGATGTGGGAGAACTACCATGTTTTCCCACTCCCCATAGAGGACCTCTGGGTGTGTAATGATTCCATCTAGAAGCTTCACCAAAACTGATGTTGCTAAACCCCTTTTTTCGAGTTGATTGCATTTTGAATATCCCTCCATTACGAATTGCATCGGATATGCTCTCAAGATAATCAACGATTTCAGATGATATTACTGGAGCTTCTGCTAGAGTTAATGCTTCTGGGGACGCCAATAATACATCAACAGGCTTCGAATCAGTTCCTATGGTTGAAAGCATTGAAAATACAATTGGGTTATCATTAGAATCTTTAACGTGATAATAGTATACAAACATAGGGGGGTATTCTCGCTTCGACCAAGACATTTCTGATTTGGCGGTTCCAGATTTTTCCCCAAGACTTGCAAATGCGTAAGTAAATTGAGGAAACATCTCATAGGTTTTACTAGTAACACGATTGTTTGACTGACGATCAAATGCTGAACAGTTGTCGGGATTAGATGTAGCCCAATCAATCTTAGGCAGTAATTGACCTGTATGAGATGCACAAATTACTGAAAAGATATCTTTATCCTCAGAGATTAAGGACTCAGATTTTGTTTCCAATGATTTCCATACTTCAATATCAATCAGTGCAAAATTTCTACGTTTTAATTCTAATTCCTCACGAATCTTCGAAGAAGTAGATAAACGTGATCTTCCATCACTGACAAAGTAATTTCTTTTTCTCAGACCCTTCATCCATGATAGTATACTATAGTGATTCTCAGATCCCAGTGCATCAATTGAATAGTCGAATCCGTGAACGTCGGTTTGCACAGTTTTTGAGGGATAAGTAATCTTTCCAGTTTCATTCATTAAAGATTTGAAGTATCGTTCGAAAATGTCTACGTTTTTTATCTTATCAACTGAAGAGAGTAGTAGCTTATTTCCAGGTTTCCAGACAGATTCAGGAATAGGTATCGAAGCTAATATCCCCATACTTTCCATTTTACACTCTTTAGAAAAAGAGAGGGTTGCATTTTCAAACCCCTTTGGATTTAGTGTGATAATTTCATTGTCTAGAATGGAAAATTCTGTCCATTTATGAAGCAGTTACTCTAGGTTCTCGGTAACGGACGGTAAACGCGGATTATTCCAAAGTCAGCACGGTCTATAGCATAATTTGAACAAACAATTGTTCGATTACTGCAATATGGAGCTTTAACCTATGTCAGAAGTCCAACAATAGAAGAGATTGTTGGAAAGAAAAACACCTCTCATAGCACTCCTTTTCCTCTCTCTAGGGCCCCTGTTGAAGTTCTTACATGGCTAAAGGCAGCACTTTGCAGGAATCAGTGGTTTTCCAACCAAATTATAGTACTGCCAGAAGTAGTAATGCAAAAACAGCGATAATAATTATTTGGGTGAATACCGTATCATTTTTCGTTAAGTCGTATCGTTTTTTGAATAAGGGAACCCTATTTCGGTCGAGAACGTGCGTGTTGGATAACCCAGATGAGAAAAACAATGCCGACGAATCCAAAAGTGAGAACAGCAACTAACATAATAGTAGTCGTGTACCAAGGTTGTACAGTAATGAGGCTTTCAACCAGATAGACCATGACCTTAGAAGACTTTGTGCTCACACCATCTGTTACGACCATTGTGTAGTTATAATTACCCAAGTCCATCTCAATAACTGGGACTGGATGAACATAAAATGGACCACCAAGATTGTCGGATAAGCTCTCGAATATTCCAGAGAGTTCAAGAGTTCCATTCTTGAACACATCGAATGAGAATGTGGCAGGGGTGGTATTTTCGACCCACCAAACAATAGAGCGTGTTGTGTTATCCTTGGAAAATGTACGGTTCTGTGGGCCATGCAATTCGAAGTTGTCCTGAGCTAATACCTGTTGTGAGGTGTCAAGAGATATTGCAACAAATCCGGATGTCCCAACAAAGGACATCAGGAGGATTGTGAATGTAAGAGTTACTAACATCTTCGAACTCATAATAATCGACCTCACACAGTAAGTATTTACTTCAATATATAAAGCTTGAACTTTCAGCAGGGGAATATTCATTCCGAGGAAGCTCTCAGTTTGATGAACAGACCAGAACCAGTACGAATGTTAATGAATGGAATTTCTGTTTCAATCTTGGTCACCTATGGGACTAGTTGTTAATATTCATCATGCTAAAGTTTTGACTCCAATCTTACATTTATGGTAAGTCGAGTATTTTTTCCGCTCATTTTCACTCACCCTTGTTTCATCATATGCTGTAATAGCTCTGATGCAGCCTCTGGATCAAGCTTGACCGCCTTTGTGATGACCTGTTGACACTCGTTCCTTTTCCCTGCCTTCAGGAGAGCAATTCCGAGGCTGGTCCAGAACATACCATTTCTCGGAGCAAGTTTGACTGCTCTACGCTGGCACTTTATCGCGGCTGTATGCCTTCCAGCCATGTTCAGGATGGTCCCAAGCTCGTTCCAATTCTCACCGTCATCTTGCTTCAAGCGGATGGCCTGTTTGGCTGCCTCTTCTGCCTTCTCGTAATCCTTTGTAACAAGGTAGACATGTGCCTTGAATCGCCATGCAGTATGCTGGTCACTGAACTCATCTGTCAGAGATTCTGCTATTTCCTCCGCATAGTCATGAGAGCCCATCATTGCTAGTGCAGTCTTGATAGATGTCCAGATATTCTCGTCATCAGGGCAAGTTCGCAGAGCTGGAATGACCACTTCAAGAGCCTGCAGGTACTCGTTTCTGGACATGAATTGGAAGAAAAGCATCCTGCGTGGATGAACCTGTCCGTCATCTATGGACAAAGAGCGATAGTAAACATCCTCTCCTTCCATCTCCTTTCCTGCAAAGCATAGGTAGTCACCCATGAGATTCATGACCAGCAAATTATCTGGTTCTAAACTTGCTGCCTTCTGTAGAGCCTCTCCTGCATCCTTGACCTCAGCCTGAAGCATGAGGGTAAGTCCATAGAGTGCCCATGTAAGAATCTCATCACCCTGCTTCTGGATACGAAGAAGACATCTTCTCTTGGCATCCTCAAAGTCCTCTCGACCTATCTGATGAATGATGTACTTGAAGTCGGATTGACTCATTGTGTCTGGATCAATAGATGTTGATAGCAAGTCGATGTATGCATTGATTTGTTCTGTCTTACTCGCCATATTACTTTCTTCTCCTCTTCGCTTTTCTACTCCTATGTCTTCTCGCACTCCTTGTTTCTTCCTTGTCCTGCTCCCATTCCTCGATATACTCCAGAAGTTTGATGGTCTCCTCCATGTCAATGGTCTTGAGTTCCTCAACTATCTTCATGGCCTCATCCACCTCACCTGCAAGATAGTGTGCAGTGCTTAGACTCGCCATAGCACTCGGTTGGTGTCCCGTCAACTCGTAGGACTTCTTCTGACACAATAGAGCAGCTTTGTGTTTTCCCTGCATGTTCAAGAGAGTGCCATACATGTTCCATGCAAGAGTATCGTTCTTCCGTGCGGCAATCACTCGCTTGCAGTACTTTAGAGCCTCATCGAACTTCATTCGGCGCATGAGAGAATGCGCCATGATGCACCATGTATGATACTGATTGGGGAAATCCTGATGGATTGCATATGCAATCTTCTTCTCCTTCTTACTGGAGAGACCTCCAAGAGCCACACGGAGATTTAGCCACATATGCTCATCATCTGGATGACTCGCTAAGAGCGGAAGTAGAACTCCCACTGCTTCTTCATACTGCTCATAGGCACTGTACCTGTTACTCAGCATCACCCTTGGATGGAGTTGGTCGGGGTCTATCTCCAGTGACAGAAGGTAGAAGGTTTCTGCATTTTCAAAATCGTTGTTGAAACTGAAGAAGTCGCCAGCAAGGTTCACGATGAAGAGTTCTTCTGGAGCCAGTTCCATAGCACGATTAAGAGCGATACGGGCCTGTTCAAGGTCTTTCTTCACTATATGATACAGAGCGAAGACTCCCCATAATGTAGGATCTACACCACCACTCTTGTTGATGAGTTCGTGACAGTGCTCCTCAGCTCGCTCAAGGTCACCACCACGCATGGCTTCCATGACCTCTTTCAGGTCACTCCTGTCAATGGATTCTCGATACAGGGCAAGGTACCGTGCCCAGCTCTCAACCTCGGTATCTACTGTCATTCCCTTATGCTCCTGTGAGCTTGCATCCCTCTCGGGTGTCACCATGTACGCAACGTTGATGTCATACATGCCTATGCTCTACAGAAAACATGAGCAAAGAATTAGTTAGATATTGGCTTTCAGTGAGAAGTCAAACATCAGACCAGTAAATTACGAGAAAGTGGCCATAGAATTTCCGAGTTGCTAAATCTCGCCTATCCTCTCTTTATTCCAGATTTCCAGAACAATGAATATGAAATTATTAATACAAATAGCCTTGGTTTGCAGGAATCAGTGGTTTTCCAACCAAAATCTAGAGGTCTTGTAATATATCAGTCTACACAGGTGGAGGTTGATTGCGCATGTATCGGTATCTTTTTATCAGTTCTACTAGGGACAGGCTTTGAAGTGTCGCCTCAGAAATGAAATTATCTATTCTCCAGCACAGAGAAATTGGCGACAAACAAAATTGAAACCATAGTCAGGTGGGCATTATGTCAAAGAAGAAGAAAGAAGCAGAGGCCGAGGTTTCTGAAAAAGAATTAGAGTTAGAAGAAATCGAAGAGATTGAAGAAGTGGAAGAGGCCCCAGCTGACGATGAAACACCTGAGGTTAAGGCTCCAGATGATGTTGAAGTTGAGGAGGAAGAGGAAGAAGAAATTATAGATGAGCGCATCTATACTGTTCCCCTGCGAAAGGCATACTGGACTGGTAGTAGACTTAGGCGTGCAAATAGATCAGTCAGAATTCTAAAAGAGTTTGTAGAGAGGCACATGAAGCCAGAAGAGCTTCTGATTCAACCAGAAGTAAATGAAACAATCTGGAGTAGAGGTATGCAGAAGCCTCCCCGAAGAGTAAGAATTCGAGCTACAAAGAACGCAGACAATCTTGTTCGCGTATATCTTGCGGAGGGATAGTCTGGATTGATCGCCCGAACAAACTTCGAGGGCGATTCTAACGTTGGAGCTTACGGAATCGCCACAGACCGCTTTGTATTTGTCAGTTCTAATATTTCTGAAAAGGGAATTAGTACAGTTGAAAGAACATTCAATCTTCCATTGGTTCAGTCCACAGTAGCAACTTTGGATGCAGTTGGACTTGTAGCAGTGGCAAATTCTAATGGGATTCTACTCCCTTACATTACCACAGATGATGAATTAAAACAAGTGAAACAGAGTGCAGAGGTTCCAGTTGATTGGATTGATGATAAAATGACTGCTCTGGGGAACATCATTATTGCTAATGATAATGGTGCGATGTGTCACCCAGATTTCAGTTCAGAATCAATACAGAAAATCTCTGATGTACTAGGTGTCGAAGTAGTACCAGGAACTGTAGCTAAACTACCAATAGTTGGAGCTAATGTAGTTACAACAAATCAAGGTGCAGTAATACATCCATTGGCCACAGATGATGAGATTGAACAGCTATCACAGCTGTTAAAAGTACACATCGAGGTTGCAACAGTCAACAGAGGCAGCCCTTATACTAGTCTTGGTGTAATAGCCAATGTTGATGGAATGATTGCGGGATCTGAAACAACAGGTGTAGAACTTGCACACATTAGTCAGGTCCTAGGGTTCGTATAATTGAGGTGTGATTTAGATGAGTTTGAAAATCTGGTTAGCATCAGGCGAATACATGAAGAATAAAGAAAAATTTACGTTCAGTCGAGAACTTCTAGGTGAAAAGGAAGCTCATGTGCGTGAGAAAATTCTCTCTGAGCTTGGCAGTCGTCATAGAGTAAAAAGAAGAGAGATTACCATCTCTGAAATAAAAGAAATCAAACCAGAGGAAGTACAAAGTTTAGAGCTCCGTAAATTCCTTGGATTGGAGACTGACTTTTCATGAGTGAAGAACAGCAACAGCTTCTTCAAAGAATCTACACTGAACAACAACTCACTGATTCAAATGTTACATTACTCCAACAACGTTTAGAGCTTGTGCAGGCATACCTGACTAACTTTAGGGCAGGGCTCATGGTGCTAGAGGAGATTGAGGGGAGAAAGGAAGGGGAAGAGATGCTGATGAACGTTGGAGGTAGTATATTCGTTCAAGCAAAACTCGTTGACCCATCCAAAGTAACTCGTAGTATCGGAACTGGCGTTAGAATAGAACAGAGTCTTGAAACCGCAAAGACCGCGGTACAAGAACAAACTACCAGATTGGAAAAGCAATACGAGTCAATGGCAGAGGAATATCAGAAACTCGTTGCTCGATCCTCAGTATTAAATGCTCAATTCCAACAACTCGCAGCTCAAGTACAAGGTCAAGGGGCAGCTCCACCAAGTCAGGGGGAGTAGTCCGTGTTCGATAAGCTCAGGGGGGCTTTAGATAGCGCAGTTACTAAAGCTACTACAAAAGAGCTTAGCGATAAGAATCTTGAAGATGCAGTCTGGGAATTGCAGTTGGTCTTAATTCAGAATGATGTAGCTGTCGAAGTTGCTGAACAGATATGCGAATTGACTAAAGAAAAAATGCTTGGTGATAGAACGGGAAGATTAGAGAATCTCAGTAAATTGTTCAAGAAAGCAATCTACGAGTCAATACTTGAGATCCTCACTCCCGAACATCCACTTGATCCTATTGAGTTTGCTTCTGAGAAGAAACAGAAGGGTGAAGTTACAACTATTTTATTCGTAGGTGTCAATGGAACTGGTAAGACAACGACTTTAGCAAAAATGGCTAATCTCTTCAAAGAGAATGGGTTTTCTGTCGTCATAGCGGCAGGAGACACTTTCAGAGCTGGGAGTATAGAACAATTGGAACGCCATGCAGAGCGTCTTGAAATACGGGTTATCAAACAGGATTATGGAGCGGATGCTGCAGCTATAGCTTTTGATGCAATTGCTCATGCACAAGCAAAACATATCGATATTGTTTTGATAGATAGTGCAGGAAGAATGCAGAGCAACAAGAACCTCTTAGATGAAATGAAGAAGATTGCTCGTGTTGCAGATCCAGACATCAAACTCTTTGTTGGAGATGCTTTGGCTGGTAATGATGTGCTCTCACAAGCCAAGGAATTTCATAAAGCTATTGAAATTGATGGAGCAGTCCTGACGAAAGTAGATGCAGATCCATCAGGTGGAGCTGCACTATCCATTGCCCATGTCACAGGAAGACCTATTGTATTCGTAGGGGTTGGACAAGAATACGATGATATAGAGCAGTTTGACCCAGAATGGTTTGCTGAGAAACTTATTGAGGATAATTGAGCGAGTGGAGAGCTTTTTATACAAGAGCCTTATGATGGCCGATATACCAGCCCTGAGGTGTTGTTATTGAGCCTGAGAGGTAAAAGCGTTGTAGACCTGTCGGATTTCGAGAGGTTTGAATTAAGACAATTATTGGATACTGGACATGACCTAAAGAGAAAGCAGAAGCGTGGAGAACCACATGAGATTCTGAAGGGCAAGTCCATGGCAATGATCTTTATGAAATCGTCAACCAGAACTCGTGTTTCATTTGAGGTAGGAATGACCCAACTTGGAGGTCATGCTCTATACTTGCAACCAAGTGGTACCCAACTTGGTCGCGGAGAAACAATAGGTGATACAGCACAGGTTTTGAGTAGATATTGTGATGTAATCATGGCACGCGTCTTCGGGCACGATGAAGTGACTGGACTTGCAAAGTATGGTACGGTTCCTGTAATCAATGGTCTCTCTGATCTTCTTCATCCCTGCCAAATCATGGCAGACATGATGACCATAGAAGAACATCGAGGAAACTTAGAGGGTCAGAAAATTGTGTATGTTGGTGATTCGAATAACGTGAGTAATTCAATCATGCAGGGCTGTACGATTATGGGAATGGATGTTACCATTGGTTCACCCAAGGGTTACACTCCTTCTGAAGAGATTTTGAAGAAGGCAACACAGCTAAGTAAGAAGTATGGTACAACTCTGGAAGTTGTGAATAATCCGGATGATGC
>JABCSP010000318.1 GCA_018238825.1 Candidatus Thorarchaeota archaeon
AATTGGTGTCGTTCTACGATCAAATGAACTGATTTTCTGTGTAATCAATTTGTACTCTAGTTCTACAGTAGTTCTAATGTAACGAAGGTCTCCAACTGTGTCTTTCTTTTTCTCCCCAGAATCACCAATGACAATTGAATCGAGCCTAGCAGGAAGTCTTGTAACGTTATTTTCTTTCATATCTACATGGATTATTCCACCTACTGCCGAAGCATAATGATCCATGTTCCCTCCCCCTTCACCGAACTCAAGCACCTCTGAGTCAAAAGCTACCAATGCAATATCTTCTCCCTGCATTTGCTTATTTGCCATTCTTGATATTGCCATTACAGCGCCTACGGTCATTGCAGAGGAACTTGAGAGACCTGCTGCGATTGGGATGTTTCCACTTATTTGAAGATTCCATCCATGATCGGGTTCAAATCCTCGGCGCGCCATAACATTGAAAGTACTTCTAACATAGTTTCGTTTGTTTCTATACTCAATTTCAGAACCTAATGTGAATGAATCACTCTCACCCAAATCATTGTAGGTTATGCGTACTTCATTGTCTTCTCTTGGAGTAGCTACAATATCTATTGTCATAGCAATTGCTGCTGCTATCACATCTAGACCGAGATAGTCACTATGCTCACCAAATAGACAAATTCTCCCTGGTGCACTTACACGAAATGGTCTAAATTGCCGGATACGCATATGTAGATTTCAGCATTTCTTAATGATGAACTTATCCAGTACTCAGTATCACTATATCCTTCGCAATAGCTCATCTTTGACGAATCTCTCACGACCCTCATCATCTACGGTCCTGACAAATTCATTGAGTTCCGAAATCATATCAACTAAACCGTGAATATCTTTCGCGTAGATTCGAGCGGGTTCGCTCTCTCCATTTGCTGTTAGAATCGCAGTAGTAGCTGCCTCAGCACTTTCGACTGCTAATCTGATACCTTCACCTGAGAGTGGATTACATAGACCTGCCGCATCACCAACTAAAAGTGCATTGCCCTCTCCTGGGGCAAAATATCCAAATGGTATCGACCAAGTTTCTTTTTTCAATAATTGTGTAGGTGAGAATGAGAATTCTCTCTCAAGCCAATTTCTGAATTTTCCTAGTAACTGGGAAACGTTCGGTGATTGATGTGGTTCAGCCCCTAATCCGAGTATTAGGGAATCCGCCTTTGGGATAAGATACGCATAGGAAATTGAAATTTCTCTTTTGAAGAACCCGTAGAAACAATCTTCAAAATCCCCTGTTGCTTTCCAGTGTTCTTGCCCCACAATCATCAATGGTGTTTCTATCTCTGGGAACAAGTGCTTTCGAACTGTTGATCTGACTCCATCTGCTCCAACCAAGTACTGTGCACTAGCATGAGTTATTCCTTCACTTGAATCGATCTTCACTTTGAATTCATTGTCTTTCTGAATATCTATGCATTGAGAGTTATATTTCACATCTACTCCCGCATCTCCTGCTAGGTCACGCAACCATTGATCCAAGGAAGCTCTCTCAATATTGTGGATTGTATAGTTCTTTACTCTGCCGCTATTTTTTCTTCCACTTGGGGGTACATAATAGAGTCCCAATTCAGTAGGCTCGATTCGAACATCTTTGGGGATAGATTCGCCTACAATATCGTCTATAGTTTCAGGTGCTACGAGAGGTAGAACTCCACCGCATGGTTTATTCCGGTTGCGCTGTCCTTTCTCGAGGAGTAACACTTTCTTCCCTGCTGATGCACAACCTATAGCTGTAGCTGATCCTGCTGGACCTCCACCTACAACAATGACATTGTACTGCTTACTCACTATCAAACTCCGCCCTAAGAATACCTCTCTTCCATAGTGTTTGAATCACATGCGATAGTAGTTCCACCTTGAGTGTGGTCTGTCCTTCAAATTGACCTACATATGCATCTTGTTCTTCTCCAAGATCATAGCAAGTCGAGTCATTGACATCTATTAGTAGAGCTGGAACCCCCGTATCTATGAAATCTGCGTGATGTTTGCTGTAAAACGCTTCACAACACGATCCGATGTAACCTCTGGCTCCTTTCTGCTTGAACTCTTCAACCGTTTCAATAAGGTGCTCATAGGTCTGTATTGTACGAACTTTTACTCCCAAATCCGTAATCATCTCATAGATGTCACTTGTTGTGCACATACCACAGCTACTGCATCCTTCAATCCATCGGTATTCACAGTCCACGAGCTTAGCACAGTATGGTAATAGGACATAGTCGAATATTTGTTTGTCCAGCTCATCAGGTAAAAAGTTCACAGACATAAGATGATTGGAATTATCAAGCGACACTCCATATTTTGTAAAAGCAGTCTTCTTCACAGCCTCAACAATAAGTCCAGAGAAATCTTCTGGCTCCACACCATGTGCCCTTGCTCCAGTTTCTTCGAAGAAATCCTTTACAACTCGCTGGATTGTTTCTTTGTCTGTTGATAGGTTCTTGAGCCTTGCTTCAAGGTCCATTATTGCCCTTTGTGGGAACATCTGGAAATCTCCAGTAATGAACGAACTAACAATAAAATTGCCAGGTATATCCAGTGCCAATGAAACTCTAACAATCCCTCCTGGGGTCTTCTTCATTGCACTTACTTGACCTCCGGTGTTCTTGGGACGTTCGATAAGATTCACCCATTCATCCGATTCAAAATATGGGAGCTTCTTACGATAGAGTGCTTCCTCCTCAAGTATTAACCCACTCGGTACGAGTTTGGACCCTATGACCTCCTCGAAGCCCGCAATCATTGCATTCTTGATATCTTCAATTGGCGGCACATGATCTAATTCCCATTTGAGACACGTAACTCTCTCCTTGACACTGTCTATTTCCTTGTCTTTGAGTTTTTCAACTGGAATTCTAAGAGCACGTAACATTAATTCCACATCAAAATCTACGAGCAGTGTTCCTTGGTATAGAAATGAGTTGGCTCGTTCTGTTCCACCTGTTCCTGATATTTTTCGCCCATTCACTTCAATGTCATTCTTTGCTCGGAACTCTGCTTCAACACCTAGACGTTTCAGACCTGCAATGGCTCCATTACATACGAATTGGGAGAGTTTCCCTAGGTCCTTTCTGAGCTCTTTTACTCCATGTGCTGTTTTGTCCGCGATGATTTCCCATCCAAGACAGGTAGGTGTGAAGAGAATAGTTCCTCCCCCTGTTATCCTACGATTGATTTCGATATCTTTCCTTTTGCAAAAGTCAATACGTACTTCCTGCTCGACAGATTGGTGGTATCCAACAAGAACCGTAGCTGGATCAAATTGGAGAAATCTCAATGTATTTGGAGTTTGCATTTCTGCGCGGCACTCCAGGATTATATCATCCATTGCCATATTCTGTGCTCCTGTTAGAACACCAGTGTCTAAAAGTCTCCATTCATTCATTTCGAATTTACTCCATAACTATAGCAATTTACTGATTAACG
>JABCSP010000034.1 GCA_018238825.1 Candidatus Thorarchaeota archaeon
TGGTGATTTCATCTCAAGGGGACTTAATGTCGATGGACTTGACAAAGAGAAGAAATGGAAATTTATTCCTTCAATCGAGGTTGGTGCCAAGGTTACACCAGGAGATGTTATTGGTACAGTACCTGAAACAGGCATTCTTACGACAAAGATCATGATTCCTGTCGGTGTACAGGGTGAAGTTGTGGAAATAGCCTCTGAAGATGAATTTACGGTAATTGAAACAATCTGTAAGGTAAAAGACAATCATGGTGACATTCATGATGTTATTATGATGCAACGTACTCCTGTAAGAGTAGGTAGAGGATTCAAGGAACGAGCACCGATGGATACACCTCTATTGACAGGACAACGAGTTATTGATACTTTTATGCCTCAAGCAAAAGGTGGTACTGGTGCAATTCCAGGAGGTTTTGGTACAGGGAAGACAGTGACCCTGCATCAGTTTGCTAAGTGGGCTGACGCTCAAGTGGTTGTGTACGTTGGTTGTGGGGAACGAGGAAATGAGATGACTGAGGCACTTGAAGAATGGCCTAATTTGAAAGACCCAAAATCTGGAAGGCCTCTAATGGAACGTACTGTTCTAATAGCTAATACCTCCAATATGCCAGTAGCTGCTCGAGAGGCATCAATTTACGTTGCAGTTACGATTGCAGAATACTTCAGAGACCAAGGGTTCGATGTTGCTCTCATGGCAGATTCCACATCACGATGGGCTGAGGCACTTCGTGAAATTTCTGGAAGGCTTGGTCAACTACCCTCAGAAGAAGGTTATCCTGCATATCTTGGTTCACGTCTTGCTCAATTTTACGAACGTGGGGGTAGAGTGAAGACACTGGCTTCTGATGAAAGACTTGGTTCAATCACACTTTGTGGAGCAGTATCACCTCCAGGTGGTGATTTTTCAGAACCAGTAACTCAGGCAACATTGAGAATTGTCAAAGTGTTTTGGGCATTAGATAAGGACCTAGCCGCAAGACGATTCTTCCCAGCTATTAACACACTCACTAGTTATTCGTTGTATCATAACACCTTGGAAAAATGGCACATAGAAAATCTCGGCGAAGATTGGCCAGAACTGGTTAAAGAGGCTCTTGCAATTTTGCAAAAAGACCAAGAATTGCGAGAGATTGTACAGCTCGTAGGACCAGATGCGCTTCCTGAGTCTGAACGTGCTATCCTTGAAGCTGCTAGGATGATTAAGGAGGACTTTCTGACTCAAAGTGCTCTTCATGAGATTGATACATACTCGCCCATTGGTAAGACCTACCGAATGCTCAGAGTCATCATTGGATTTACACAGAAGATGGCCGCAGCAGTCAAAATGGGAGTTCAAGTAAGAAGAATCTTAGATCTGAGTGTTTTGGATAATATTGCACGGATGAAGATTACTCCTTGGGATTCTTATGAAGAACAGATGGATGCTGTCGAAAAGAAAATGGAACGCGAGTTTCAATCTCTATTACAAGAACTCTCTGATTCTGGGCTCTTATCAGGACCAGTGGTTTAAACTGAGTGTACTTTGTCCCTTCAACAGCACAGTAGGATAATGAAATGACACGCGAAAAAGAATTGAACGCCCTCCATGAAATAATTCATAGTTGTAGACTTTGTCCCTTACATGAAACACGTACTAATGCTGTTCCTGGAGAAGGTCCCATAGATGCACAATTATTCTTCATTGGGGAGGCTCCAGGTGCACAAGAGGATGACACAGGAAAGCCATTTGTTGGTAGATCTGGCAAACTTCTCATTTCTATGATTGAGGAGATTGGTCTCTCCAGAGAAGATGTATTCATTTCTTCCATTCTCAATTGCAGGCCACCAAAGAATAGGACCCCAAAGCTGTCAGAGATAGAGTTGTGCAGACCGTATGTAGAAAAACAGATTGAACTGATTAATCCTCGAATAATTGTTCTCTTAGGTAGAGTAGCAATCTATTCGATAGTTGGTCCTTGGAAAGTAACCGAGTCACATGGTCGGTTCTTTGAGGCTAAAGGCAGGACTTACTTTATGACATTTCATCCTGCAGCGGCTCTTCGTTCTTCCAGTGTAAAAGACCTGGTGAAAGATGATTTCAAAATTCTTCAATCTGAACTGTTATGAGTGGTCGTTATATTGGATAATGCTAATCTCATATCGTGAGGTCAATGCTTCCAGAAGTAGTATCTATTGTGATGGCACAATCTCCCATCGAGTTTACACAACTTGAATATTGGCTTTCTATTATTACATTTTTACTCAATGCGTTCTATGCAATATCTATTCGTGGATACTTAATTTTCATTCTAATTGGTTTCATATTATATACAACAACATATGTTGATGGATTAGCAAAATTTTTGGTTGTAGCTGGTTTCTTTCTCTATTTTGGAGGACCAATATTGGCCAATGTCTTTGCACAGTTAGCTACTGTTGAACTAGTGACCTTTGAGGGTGCCACCTCGGTTTGGATAGATTTCTTTGGGATCCCTGATGCCGACATAATCTATACGATAATGTTGATTGGTGATGCTGTAGCTGCTATTTGTTGTCTCACTGGTGCAATTCTATATTTCACAAAAGCTGCTGGCGATTTGGAATCACAAGGTAAATCCTTGATAATCAGGTCTCTGATACTCCTCGCTATACTTTCATACTTCTATGTTGCTCCCTATATTATTAGATAGATACTTCGCAACTCTTAAAACTCCACAGCAGATACGAGCCAATACTGACTGGCAATACGCCAACGGCGGTTTCTCAGATGTCTAATGATTCCATTGTATATCGGTCCGTTTCAGATGTAAGTGGTCCACTTCTCATTGTAGAAAATACTCACAATGTGTCTTACAATGAGGTTGTTAAGGTCCGTGCACCAAATGGTGAATTGCTAACTGGGACTGTTCTTGAAACTGGTCGAGGTAGAGCAATTATTCAAGTATTCGAAGGAACTAGTGGTCTTGATGCTGACCTTACCGCAGTCAGATTTACAGGAGAAACAATGCACCTGCCTGTGTCAACAGAGATTCTCGGAAGAGTCCTTGATGGAGCTGGGAATCCACTCGATAAGGGTCCTCCACTCACAGCAGAGGATCATTGGGACATCTATGGTTCTCCCATCAATCCTTACGCTAGACAATATCCCCGTCAGCCAATTCAGACTGGACTTTCTTCTATTGATGGTTTGAATACACTGGTTCGTGGCCAGAAACTACCTATCTTCTCTGGTTCTGGTCTTCCACACAATCGGATTGCAGCACAGATTGTCCGTCAGGCTAAGATTCCAGGTGAAGAGAGCGATTTTGCCATAGTCTTTGGAGCGATGGGAATCACTGCAACCGAAGCACAATACTTCATGGACTCGTTCGAAGAAACTGGAGCTCTCGAACATACTACTTTGTTCCTTAATCTTGCTAATGACCCTGCAATTGAGAGAATCATTACTCCTCGAGCAGCTCTTACAGCTGCCGAATACCTAGCTTACGAATCAGATTTACATGTTTTAGTCATTCTAACTGATATGACCAATTATGCAGAAGCACTGCGTGAGATTAGTGCTGCAAGGTCAGAAATTCCCGGAAGGCGCGGATATCCTGGCTATCTGTACACCGATCTTAGTCTTATCTATGAGCGTGCAGGTCGCATCAAAGGTCGAAAGGGCACTATTACACAGATGCCAATCCTTTCAATGCCACAAGATGACATGACTCATCCCATTCCTGACCTTACTGGATATATTACTGAAGGACAAATCATTGTTGGGCGTAGTGTGCACAGAAGAGGTATTTATCCACCAATAGATCCCGGACCTTCACTGAGTCGATTGATGAAGGAAGGTATTGGTGAAGGCATGACAAGATTTGACCATAAAGAGATACAGGCTCAGCTATACTATGGTTATTCTGAAGGTCGTGACCTGCGTGACTTGGTGGCGGTTGTAGGCGCTGAGGCACTTACCGAGAGAGATCAAAAATATCTGAAGTTTGCAGACAGGTTTGAAGCAGAGTTCATCAACCAGGGTGAGTTTGAAGACCGTTCCTTTGAACAGACACTTGATATTGGCTGGGACTTGCTTAGTGACTTTCCTGAGCGAGAACTCAAGCGTTGTGATCCTGAAACAATCGCATGGGCAAAGAGCCAAAAACTCTACAAATCTGCATAGACTTTATCGTTGTCTTAATCAGGTGTAGTTGAGTATATCCTCTTAGTAGGAGGATTGTCCTTGCGTATCTTAGTGATTGGGAGTTGTGGCAAGAAGAAATTGAATCAATCTAATCAAGCTCCTACATGCGATGATATTGGTTCGATTGCTGACATAATAAAGTGGCGCAAGAAACTAGGTAGTACATCTATTCGAGCTCGTGAACTCTATATAGGAAATCAGAATCGCGAACTTGTCAAAGGAGTTGACCTTCTACGACGGATTGAGAAAACAGAAATTAAATTCTCAATTCTGTCAGCTGGCTTTGGTCTTGTTGATGAGAATGACATGATACCAACTTATGATTGTAGTTTCACGGGCATGAGAAAATCACAGATTCAAGAACGTGCTGAGTGGTTGAAAATATCTTCAGATTTTAAGGAATTACTTGCAACTGGATTTGATCTGGTCTATCTTGCATTGGGTAAGAATTATTTTCTAACATTGGGTAATGATTGGAAGAACAAGGTAGAAACCATGATTCTAGGATTTAATCGTGCCCTCTCTGAAGGGAAGCTGCTTTGCATACCTTCAGCACATGTTATTGTCAGAGCATTTTCGCAAAATGGTCACAAGATTCATGGTATTACGGGATTCAAGGGTGACCTATTGAGGATTCTTGCAAATTATGCATTGAAACAAAAGAATCCCTATAGAGAACTGCTCGGATGGACTCATCCTGTATATCTACGTGATTTGGTTATGAAACTGGGTAATCTCGAAAATATGAATTAGAAAAGACTGATGGAGGTTTTACTTGTTCTAGAAACATCCTGAATACCCTTGTCACAATTATCAAAGTGTACCTTACAAGAGATTGTGAATGTTTTGACCTTCTTTCGAATATTCAGCTCAGTTCTAAAAATTGTATCAATTGGTTCGTTTCCGAGACCTGCCTTGAGATATCCAATTCTTATTCTCTTTTCATCTGGTAACCAACTAAATGGTGAAACACTTGTTACTACTAGATGCGGCCCAAAATCAACCGCTAATTCGACATTTTGGTATGGATGCAAATAATTGTTTGAGATTGTAGAAGTGAGTCTAATAGAGTCGTTACTTACGATTTCCCATTCTTTTACTAGGTTTATTTGTGGAGGTTTGTACTTGCCTTTCTCTTTCTTACGTCCTCTACGTGTGTTTTTTCTTGACCTATCTGCAATATCTCATTTTACTCTCTCAGGATGATCAACCCATCCTACTATTGTTCTCAGAGTTGCTAACTTCACATCATTTAGCAAGTATTTTGTAATATTCTGACTTTGTTCGGCTTTCCTTACTCCTTTCACCACTGCTGATTTAAGGTCCACCACTCGAATTCTTGATAGAGTATCAACCTCTCTAAGAGCTGTTACCATCTCCTCGACGAACTCAACAACTTTCCTACCAATATCTGCTCGAAATTTGTTTTCTTCCCACCATTTGGCTCTGGTTGTATTATCATAATTTGGTGGTGCCAATGACTTGCAGGAATTTTGCCATGGTTTGAGATCCACTTTCTTCAATTGTGCAACTACAAAATCCTCAATGTATCTCAGCTGCTTCTTAGTTGGTTTCTTCTTTTTCAATGTCATATTTTGTCACATGCCCCCATAATTCTAATGACCATACGATGGCCTATGTTCTAATGATTCAGAATAAGTATTAAACTACTAGAAATTGGGGGTCTAGATCATGACACTGTGAATTTATTCACATGTATACAGATACTTGAGAATTTGATTTCACTCGTCAAGACCGTGATGTAAGTAATGATCTTTTTCTTTTTTAGCTCCAAAACTACGAATACCATCAGCTTTCAGTTTAGTCTTGATTGCTCTTCCCTGTCCTGGAGAAATCTCACCCTGTTTTGCTAAGAAGTCCACAATCTCATTTGCTTGAGTTAATGTATCACATCGTCGTATGTAATCCACGACATCTGGAGTGTACGCAATTTTCTCCTCTTTGGATTCTTCAGTAGATTCTTCAGACATCGTTCGAACACCATCTATCTTGAAGGTCCTTGTAGATCCTTCATCTAGTTCTTTATTTAGAGCCGGGAAGTCCCGACGAAATTCTTCGTCTTTAGACATTGGTCTTCACCAGAAGGCCTCGGTCAATTATGACCATGGCTTCTCCAAGAGTCACTTCCAATATTCGACTTAAGAGGTTTGCCAAGACAACTTGGATGTGTTATTCTTTGAAATATGCCCAAGGAAATCCCTTTGAGAGATGTTCCGTATCATTAGCTAAGGTAAGAAAGCGAATGCCAGACTCTTTCTCAGCTCTTCTCCAACCGCCGTATCCACCATAAGTTGCAGCTGCTTGGATAACCTTTCCAAGAGACCTATCTCCAATAGAGAGAGCTGCTTGGACTCGTGCCCCTCTCAGATCAAGAGTTTCAAGAGTGACTCTTGGTACATTCTTGACTTTCTCATCAATCTGTTTGATTTTGCTTCTGAGCACCTCAATTTCTGGCTGGGGTTCTTGCTGCCATCTAGTCTGAGCCTTTGGTACAAACGGGTTCACACTTGCAGTGATTCTCATCGTTGATTGTTGTGCAATATTCCGAATCATTGTTGCAGTGTCTTCCACATCTGAATCTGTTTCACCTGGTAGTCCGATTATAAAATACAGTTTTAGTGAGTTATATCCTGCTGCTTCAGCTAGCATTACAGCATTATCAATATCATTGTCATCTAGACCTTTCCCCATTATCTTCCTAAGTCTTGCTGAACCAGTTTCTGGAGCAATAGTTAGTGTTCGTTGTCCGCTCTTTACAAGACAATCCAAAAGTTTAGGGGTGACGGAATCAGCTCGAAGTGATGGTACTGATACATCCACATTCTGATCCACAATCCAACAGACAAGTTCCTCTAGTTGATCCAAGTCCCCCAAAGATGAACCAATCAGAGAAACTTTCCTTACTGGAGTCTTTTCTAATCCTAGCTTGACAAGTTCTTTCAACTTGCTCAAAGAACGGGTTCTTCGTGGACGACAAATGTGCCCAATTAAACAGAATTTACATGAATGTCCACAGCCACGCGTGACCTCTAGCAGGAACGATTTTCCAAAGATCGGCTCTAACTTGGATCCTATTTCTACATCTGGCACAATTTGAGCTATCGGATAATCTAAAGAATCAAGGTCTCTAATCATATTGCGCCCAACTGATTCAGGACTTGCAGATGGAACATATATTCCATGGAGTCTGGACAAAGCTGCGATTGCTTCAACTCTTGAATCTGCATCTCGAACCTCATTGACAATCTCATGAATAATGAGTTCCCCATCTCCAATCACAAAGGCATCAATGAAATCTGTATATGGCTCAGGATTTGTACTTACAACAGGACCTCCAACAATAACAATTGGATCATCATCACAACGTTTCTGTGCAAGGGTTGGAATATTACCTGCTTCCAACATCTGAATGATGTTTAGAATGTCTTCTTCATAGGTGAGTGTGAATCCCACAATGTGATTATCTCTGAGTCTTCTGCCTGTTTCAATCGAAGTCGCGGGAGATCGAGTCTGATGTCTGAAGTACCGCTCGCAAGAAGTATCTTCTCTTGCATTTAGAGTCGAATAAAGAATTTGCAATGCAAGACTAGTCATTCCAACACGATATGTGGATGGATAACAGTGTCCAAAGAGAATGTCCACTCGACTGGAGTCCTTCACCACTACATTGAACTCTCTCACTGGTGTTACTGGCAAAATCTTCACTCACTTTTCATGTCTATGATTTTCTGATTTTGTAGTGCTATCACCAGTTTGTTCGCCTCGATATCCTTGTCTACAATTACCCCAATTCCAGTTCTGGCACCTTGATGCAAGATTACTCCTGGTGAGATTGAGGTCCCAATGCCAGTCTTCACATTGTCACCGATTATGGCTCCTAATTTTCTTCTACCTGATGATACACGTTTTCCTTTCACGGTGACGCTGACATCTCCATTATCGTGTCGTAGGTTTGCAGTGATTGTGCCTGCTCCAAAATTAGAACCCCTTCCAATAACTGAGTCACCTACATATGACAGATGCCCAATATTGGTGTCATCCATGATTATGCAGTTCTTTATTTCAACAGCATTTCCAATTTTCACGTTCTTTCCAATAGATGTGTATGCACGGATATAGCAATTTGGCCCTATTGCTGCATTCTCTCCAATCAGCGCAGGTCCCTCAATATACGCACCCGTCTTGATGACTGCGCCTTTGTGGACTATGATTTCACCCTTGATGACTGCACCATCTTCTACATTCCCTTCAATCTTAGTCTGTGCCTGACTAAGAATCATCTTGTTGGCCTCTAGTAAATCCCAAGGTTTCCCAATATCTAACCACCATGATGGTAGTGAGTAACCCCCAACGTTTCCCTTCTCGATCAGCATTCCAATTGAATCTGTAATCTCAAATTCTCCTCTAGGTGAAGCTTTAGTCTTTTCAATAGCATCCATGAGCGATTTGCTTACAATGTATAATCCTGCATTCACTAGATTACTGACCATCTGGTCCTTTGTTGGTTTTTCGATTAGTTTGACCGCCTTCCCTTCTTCAACAGCAACGACACCATAAGCGCTCGGATCGTCAATTGGTCTCACTGATAGAGTTAGATCATATCCTCCTTTCTTATGATATGATATGAGACCTCCAAAGCTACCTGGTCCAAGCATGATATCTCCATTCATAAGAATTGACGAGTCATCACCAACAAACTCTTTCGCATATCCTGCAGCATGAGCTGTTCCTTTTCTTTTCTCTTGATGAACATATGATACAGTCATTTTCCCCCAATCTTGTGATTCTATTGCTTGATTGAGTTTCTCTTTATGGTATCCATAGATAATGAGAACCTCTGTTATGCCCGCATCTTGCAGAGCTTCTAGAGTGTGGAATATCAGTGGTTCTCCTGCTACGGGAAGTAGATGTTTTGGTTGATTTGCAGAGAGTGGTAGCATCCTAGTGGAGTCCCCAGCTGCAAGTATAACTGCCTTCTTCATCATGAGTCGAGGTTCTCCTCTCCTATGCGACATTAAAGCCTTTGTTTTCAAGATAGTTTTTCTACAGCTCGATCTTCTCTTGCAATTGTCGAATCCGACCGCTCAAATCGGGATAATCTTTTCCAAAATCACTCGGCTGAAGTAACTGATCATACATATCATGCATCTCTTTCACCCACTCCCCAAGTTCCTTTGTCTTGTCACTATCATCTTTCTGCAGCACAGACAATTCGCATCTTGTGATGAGCGCATCCACATGCCAGAGTACTACACCTATTTCAGAATGGTCGCACCCTTCCAATAGCTCAAGTGCTTTTATGATGTCGTTGATTGCCAATTTTGAATCGGACCTGCATTGCGCTAACTTCACATATGTGTACCCAAGTTGAAAGTTCTTTGTCGGGTCTACCTCTAACTCCTTGATCTGTTCCAGGTACTCTACTTCCTCATCAACTTCATCTTCTTCACCTTCCTCTTCTAGTGGTGATGCTGAACGAACACTCTTGTAGTCCTGTTCTTCATCCAACCCCTCTTCATACTCAGGTTCAAGATACTCTACTTCAGGTTCCATCCCTTCTGCGGCCTCTATCGCTTTGTATTTTTCTTCCCGATGCATCTCTACCTCGGCATCCTGAATTGCCTGAGCCAGTCGAGAGTGTTCATCACTCATGGGGAAGGATTTGTGCATGACATCACTCACATTCAATGTAACAGGATATCTAGTCCCTGAGTCAGAATCGAAGAGTTCCACACACTCCGTTAAGAGAACAAGAGTGTAACTGGTAAATTCTACTGTTTCTAATCTAATCAATGTAGAAGTTCTAGGAAGATCTTCCAGTTCTATCCTGAACCCCTGACCCCATTCCTTGATGACCATGGTGACCTCTGAACCACGAGTTGATATCAGAAGATCTCTACACGTCTTTGGATACTGATACTGGTCTGGATAGAACCTGCTCCGATGAACCAGAGGTTCGAGCAGACTGAGGGAAATCATTTCCTTCTCCTCTTCAGTCTCTACTTCAGCATCGATATATGAGATATCTGTGCGATGGTCCCACATCACCAATGACCCGTTCTTCATCCGAAGAGGGGTTCCTTTTCTGATAGGATGACGAAGGATTTTGACCAGTTCAGCAGTGTCTTTGAAATGGAGTGTATCCAGAAGAATCTCTGTTAATCTGTCCCTGAACTTTAGCTCATACACTCCCATTTTCGTATTGATATCGACTTCACAGGTGACATGGGTCACAGTCTGTTCTAGAGATGCCATTTCTTTCAGGAAATCATTCACATGTTTTTCAGTATCAATTGGCAGTATTGGAAGTACAAGGACCTCACCATACAATGATGGCACTTCAATAGTTTCTACGAGTTTAATCCATGGAATTGATTGATCTTTCTTTTGAGGAGTTCCATGCACAAAGACATATGGTAGCCAGACAGGACCATCTTCTCCCTCGGTCAGTATCCAGAGTATCTTGTTGTTGCGAACCTCCGTTACAACAATGGTGTTTCTGTTATGTGAGTACAGAGCTTGCTCAGCTTTGTCTTTCCGAATCTGTGAATCACTGACACACTGGTGCCATGAAGCGCGCAACCACGGACTAGGTAGATCATCAATAAGTCCAGTGACCATTCCCTTTTCTGATTTGAAGATGATCCATGCAGAGTAACTCACTTCATTTTCAATCCAGATTAGCTGTCCCGTTTGCTGTTTAGAGAGAACTTGCTCTGGAAGATTCAGTTTAGGAAGCGTTCTTACTCGGTTCATCAGGTTCGAGTAGATTGAGTGAAGGTCGTACTTTGAGTTCACTGACCCCTGCTGTGCCTTGAATCCAAGTTGATAGAGCTCCCATTCTACAACTGACTGCCAAAGAGGCACTACATGAGTATGTAGAATCTCTTTGTATTCACAGTCCAACACCGCAAGAATAGTGAGGAACAGGTTGTTCCCATAGAGCAGAAGAACATCAGGACTTCTCTCCAAGACCCCCTCAATGACTGTTCTGTTCCCTGAATTGAGCAGTTCGAATAAACCCTGTCTAATGGGGCGAACGGTTTCCCACACACGCACTCGTTCAGGGTCCTCAAGAATTGTGTCCCTGATTTGTTCTAGTCCATGCAACAACCCCCTCTCATCGAGTTCTGTGGAGAGTGCCTTTGTACAAATGGTGGTTATTTTCTCACAACAGGAACGGAGGTTCTTAGAGGGGAACTTTTTCTTCTTGAGGAATTGTGCAGTATACAGGAGTCTTCTCAGCTCCATCCCTCTCGTTCTCTTGGTATCAATATCATTGGAAGTGCTTATCCTGATAGAGGGGGGTTTCACTACTTTGTACTCTTCATCATCCTTGCTAAAGTCCTGAGAAGGTACACGCTCATAGTACCATCTCCGAGTGATTTCCTCCGAAGAAACATATTCCCTCTGAGATTTGTTCGGGTTTGGTAGTGGTGCATCCGGACTGTAAGTCAGTCTGCTGGAGAGGGTTGAAGATTTCCTAGTGACCACAGCGGGGATGACAAGTTGACTTGGGGGACTATCTGACTTGGATTCCTGTTTCTGATCCTCAGTCGGTTTTTCTCTTGGTCTGAGGATACTTGGTGCTAATGATAGGGCAAATCCCTCTAGCTCGGAGACCTGTCGCTTGCTATAATGACCTCTATCTGAATAGATGTTGGAAAGAGTCACTCCTCGTCCGTACATTGGCTTGAGAGCCTTCTCATACACCTCTTCCTTAGTAAGGGTGGGTTTTCTCCTTTGACCTCCTCTGAACTTCTTTGAGTAGTCGGTCAGGTGAGGTACATGTATCTTGGTCCTCCAGGGTCGAACACTAACCGGTACATCTTGCACAATGTATCTCTCATCATCCCTCTTTGGTAGGAACCTGCCAAAACCGCGGCTTGAAGTGGGAAGGTTGTAGAGTATCTCATCCACATGCATCTTCCTGGGTGAGTCATAAGCCAGTGGACTGATACACTTCCGCTGGTAATGCATGTTCATTCGAGTGTGTTGTACTCCACTATCAATCCAGATGACATTAACATTAGAGGTGGGTAGACCATTCAGGAGTTTCTTCTCAAGAGTGTGGATAATGTGTTGACGACTTGATGGAACCAGGTCTTTGAACTCACTCCATCCATCAATGATAATGATTCTCTCACCTACTGACTCCTCGTGAAGTGAGAGGGTAAGATTATCAATCAAGTTCTCAAACCCAAGGTCCTTTCCGAGAAGGACTTGGTCAATGTTAGTACTAAGGTCGATGAATCTGATACTGTTCAATAGCGCGTCTAGTTTACTATGTTGTTTCTTATTGATCCATCCGTCTCTCAGAAATGAATCAAGACCAAACCGTTTCTTTGTCAGTTGTTCACTTGGATAATCCCCCATAAGATCAATCCAATGTATCTCAGTATCCTTTGCTGAGATTGCACATTCTTGGATGTGACTGAGAAGATGCCAGTTCCTTGATATCCACGCCGCTGCGTTCCCTGATGATGTGGGAGATGAAACTGGTATGTATAGAGTCAGATATCTATCGTCGGATATTCGTTCACTGAAAGGGTCCTCAACAGGGAGTGATTCTGGCACACATGTTTCCCTAATGAGTTCAATTGGACCTTCCCCGGGAGTAAGGATAGCGGCTATTCGTGGTGCCTTCATTGAAGCTTTAGCATCTATTCTGTATGCGGTGGTCTTCGAAATATCAAGAAGGTCCGAGGTAATCTTATTGACGAGGTCATTCAATAGGTCATTGAACGCATCAAAGACCTCCAGAGGGTTCTGGTCCGTGTCAAGGACCACCACTCCTTTCCAGAGCGACTTCGGAGGGGTGGGGTCGAAAGCTGCAACTTGCTGATACTCACTTAGAAGTTCTGATTCATACGCGTTCAGCTGGTCTAGGGTTCTTGGATGTGGATTTGAGGAAAATATCTCAATCCACTCATT
>JABCSP010000319.1 GCA_018238825.1 Candidatus Thorarchaeota archaeon
GTGCAATCTGCGGAAATTGCATTCTCTATAGATCCATCTCTGAAAGAAATTGCTGAAGACTGGTGGCATATTGTTCAAGACGATTTGGATGAAGTTGTTGTGTCACTTTCGCAAATCTCAGCAAGTTAATACCTGCGAATATATTAGTCATTATTCAGGATTGAGTAGTATTAGTTCTTTTTCAATTGCTTTGACGGACTTTGAAAACTTGAAACGCCTTGCAGTTTCAAGTGCTTGTTGAAGAACAGAAACAAGACGGAGGCGTTCTTCTTCTTGCTCGTCAGGATCACTAATTGCTCCAAGGGCTTCACGTTTCTGTGGAATGATTACAAGAAGACTATCAATTGTTTCTTCAGTTTCGTCACGATTCTCAATAATCTCTTCAGTTTCCTCTCCAGATGAAACAATCCTATCAATTTGCTCGAAAATCTTTTTGTATTCAGCCAATGCGTTTGCTAGGATAGTCGTTACTTCGCCCTCAGGATCAGCATCTTCAAGTGCAGAAGAGATCCGTTCCATTGACTTCTCCAAGAACTCCTTTCTTTCAATAAGACTTGTACGTTTTCGTTCCATCCAGTGCCATTCATTTGATACTTGTCGTATCAGTGCAATTGCTTGATTGATAGTTTCCCTAAAAGTATCATACAGAGTCATTGCATCAGTTAATTCTGAGTCAAGTGCATCAATCTCATGTGTTAATTGAAAACTCAACATATCACTAGATTGAGCATCAGCTAGTACCCGACTCTCTTTTATTACTCTGCCAGCTGATCCCCAAAGAGTATCAACATCATCCGGATTCATCTCAGTTCTCTTACTTTCTTCAAGTTCCTCAGAGAGTTGCTTGATATCGTGACCTAATGCTTGAACTTCCTGGATTTTTGATTTCATAAGTGCTTTTCCCAAGCGATTATTTAGCTCTTCAATAAGTAACATACGTTCTTCAGGAACTTCAACTAGTGCATGCGTATTATCGATTATGAGTCGCATTGCATTCTCATATTCAACAACAGCTTCATGATAGAGACCTTCTTGATATTTCTGATCTCCACTTCGCTCAAGCTTAAGAGAATCTTCAAGAACATCATATGGGGATGTCTTTAGGAGACTATCTTTCCAGAGTAGGGGTCCTTCACAACAGATATCCAGAGGACGACCTGATGCATTGATTTGTAAGATGAAAATTCCATCAGGAGTTGCAACATATAACAAGTCATGATCAGCAGTAACAAATTCGATCTTGTGTCCGTCTAGTTCGATATTTCCAATTTCAGTTCCTCGCGTTATATCCCACAGACTTAGGTTTCCTGAAGAAACTGCAGCTATTAGATAGTAATTGCTAGCCCACATTGAGGAAATCATATTCGAATTCTTAGGTTCATAAGTTTTTGAGAGACCCCACTCTTTTCGATCATAGACTGCGATCTCGCCAGATGGTGTCCCAACAAAAACAAATTCAGAATTTCCAGTGACAACTCCACCTTTCCCTTTTATATCAAGACGTGCAAGTTCTGATGGAGCACTATTAGATTCTTTTAACCAAACTTGTGGTTCTTCCTTTTTTGTACTTGTACAGATTATTTGATCATCAGACCAGATACTGGTAATATCAGATTTATGCAATTGCCAGCTTGATGTTTCATGTGACTCCTTCTGAATAGAAACAAGACGACCTTCTTTTGCTCCAATGAAAAAGAAATCATCATGAAGTGATGATGCGACAGCGTGGTAGCTTAAATCGAACCACCCAATCATTCCCCAAGTGTCTTTTTTCCATACATATACTCTCTTCTCACAAGTGGCAAATACTTGTGCATCATCAACATCAACTGCAAGAGGTTCTGTGTCAGGTTCGCTTAGCTCAGATACAAGCTTCCAGGTGTTCTTATCAAATACACGAATACATTGGTCACGACAAGCAGCATAAAGAAAATTATTATCGTAAGCAATATCTATTGCATCTACTTCTAAAAGGGAAATGGATTCATGACTTATGATAGCTGAGTCATTTCCACTTGACGATGTATTGTCCATAATCATCCCCTTTCAATGTAGCCTGTTTAATAACTGAATTTGGGACTGCTTATGTTAGTTTCCTTTAACTTAAGAAATGCAAAAAATATCGATTATTTAGAACTAAGATTGAAGAATACATGACACAATCGTTGAAAAGGGACGGGGCACAAAAAGGTCTTAAGATATCCTCTAAAGAAAGCCGTCTAGACGGAGGTAGGCATTTTGGATTCCCACGATTGGAGAACAGAACTTGACAAATTCGCCGAATTGAAAGGAATACTTGTATCAGTAAATCCAGCAATGGAAGAACAATCTAATCGTCAGGTTCGACACCTGTATGATATTTTTGCTAATCTGAGCAAATTTGAGAATGATCTTACAACAGCGGGTATCATGAAGAAAGGCAAGATAAAGAAAAAAGTGGAGAAATCAGCGAGTGAACTCGAAGATGCGTTCATGCGTGCAACACGCGATTTTGCTGATCACTTTAGAAAGGAGCATAAGGATATCATCGCTATTGCTCCAAAATTACAGGATATCAAACCTGCTGAAACAAAGTCAATCACAGCAATCAGTTTTCCTGGAATTGGCGCTGGTGATTTGAAAGACTTTGAAAAGTTGCTAGAGTTTTCAAAAGCATTTTCAAGAGTTTACCTCGTTATTCATGAAGATATTAATCGTGAAGTAAAATCCACTCTAGATGAGAATAAAGCAACAGTTGAAACCTATGAGAGGCACATCACTATTGACAAAGGTGAGGTTTCTACTAGTGTATCACATGATGACATCACCAACCAATCATTGCGTGATTTAATCATTCTTAATGAAAAGCTACTTGAAGATAAGATGTATCTTGATGGTCGCAAAGATGAGGTCAGCAGATTACTCGGGACTTCACTAGTAAGTGATACTGGCTCGCTTCAAGCTTCAGTTGAAACGGGTTCAAGATTGGGACTTGAACTGCCAATAGAATTCTCTCAACAACTTAGACTACTTGCAAGAGATGCGGCTAAGGCTCAGACTCTTACAGACTTGGTCAGTCTTGAAAATCAATTACATACCTCTAAGTCCAAACTTGCCAATATGCTCCGTGATAAAATCATCAACATTAAACATGAAGTAACTCAGAAGATTGTTGATGGTGGCGTACCGATGACAGCGGACGTAATCCCAACTCCACCAGATGTGAGTGTTGAAGGACAAGCAGTAGCTGGACTATTATCCAGTTATCAGCGAATGGTTGAATGGGAAGGTCAGGTTAAAATTGCCCTACGCGAGCAAGTGTTTGAATTAATAGACGATGTAGAAAAAGCTGCGGAGGTTCCTGATGACACAGGTATTAAAGATCTAGCTGCAGTTCGTAAGTTCATTGCTGATTCAAAGAAAATTCTCAAAAAAGCTGAAGTAGACGATATGGTAGGAAT
>JABCSP010000320.1 GCA_018238825.1 Candidatus Thorarchaeota archaeon
GTCCAACATTACTCCAACATCTGCACCCACGATAGATTTTCCTCTCATAGAAGCTAACCAATCCTCATAGGCTGCACTCACACTACGCAAGTCATCCTCTTCAGAGAACTGGTCCAACTCCTCTGGAGGAAGCAGTGTACACCACACAGCCATTGAAACGTTGTTCATATCATCGGGTGCCATGTTTACTTCTCGTTCTCATCTGTTTTCAGTATTGCCCGTCTGAGTATTGCTTTAGAGATGTCATTCTAATACTTGAATAACTAACATTCAGCTACAGATTGGTGAGAAAAATGCAAAAGTACAAGGTTAAAATGGAGGTCATAAACATCCAAAATGACCCCAACTCAGACATCTTCAAGCCAAGGAATACTCGAGTTTTTGAAACCTCAGAGTGATCTCAATGTTGATATTTGAAGGAAGACTGGTAACTGATAACGAGAAGTGCTATGGAATGAATATAAAAAAGATATTAGCGATTTTGCTTGTTTGTTCAATTTGTTTTGTTGGATTTGTATGGGTTTTTGTTGAAGAAGAAGACACCTATATTCTACCAGGGGCTCCTGGTGATGTTGAACAAAAAGGAGATCGTCTTTTTGGAATCGCAATCTCTGATAGAGCAGATAATGATTTTGGAAAGGCTTTTGCAGAGGCAACTTCTACAGGAATAGATTTCATAACGTTAGCACAACAATGGGATGATATTGAAACAAGTCCTGGTGTCTATTATGGTGGAGAAACTAATAATTTGTTAAAGATTGCTAATGATTATTACTCAGCATATAATATGAAAGTCGCCTTGGATATTAACCCTGTAGATACAAATAATATACGAGTTCCTGAAGATCTAAAGCTTCTTGATTTAAATAATTCACAAGTCATTACTCGCTACAATAACATGTTAGATTGGATATTTACACAGATTTCCGATTTGGATTTAGTCTGTTTTGGAATTGGAAATGAAGTAGATGCCTATTTTGGAGAGGACAATTATAAATGGGAATGCTTTGAAGATTTCTATTCAGCAACAAGTGCCCATCTTAAGACTATTAATTCTACTATTCCTATTGGAACTAAGGCAACATTTTCAGGACTAACCACTGGTGCATCAAGTGCATATTTAGACTGGATTAATACAGGAAGTGATGTTATTTTGGCTACATACTATCCAATGGGTCAAAATTTTGAATTTGAAGATGTTTCAGTTGTAAAAGATGATTTTGACACTATCTGCACAAGATATACTCCAAAACCGATTTACTTTCTAGAAGTCGGTTATTCTTCAAGCCAATCCATAAACAGCTCATTAAATAAACAAGCACAATTTGTGCAATCAGCATTCAGGGCATGGGATATGCACAAATCGCAGATTAAGGCTATCTGTTTCGTTTGGCTATATGACATTACCCAATCCGCATTAGACTACTATGAAGATTACTATGGTGTTTCAAACCCAAACTTTCTGGCATATTTGGGCACTTTAGGTTTGATGAATTCAGATTATAGTGCTAAACCTGCATTCAATATACTAAAAGCAGAGGCTTTAGCTCGCGGTTGGTCATCTTAATGTTCAATTTATCAATTTCATATTATTGATGGTTTCATAATTGCCAACCAGACATCTCAATACGGACAATGTTGTCAAGAAAGATACCTCCCGTAGTGACAAGTTTAAGCGGCCACTCTGGAGGAACTAATATCATCTCATCTGCCCAACCTGCAAGGATCAAGTTGTTATTGAAGGCAATATCATAAGATGTGAAATTGAGATGAGATCCTGTACCAGACCAAACGGTGACAGTATAGTTTGTCGATACGAGACTATTATTGAAAGTGTAATGTGTGTCATCTCCGCCATCCATTGATGAGATAATTGTCCAGAGAGCTACACCAGCATAGGGAATATCATTCAGTGTGATGTTTTTCCTGTGATGTGGACAGGAACCTAGTGAATAGTAGACATCATGAGTCATGTTCCATGAGTTAACACCCTTCAGCTCCAAATGCCATGGTTCAGTTTCATCAATCACTGTAATCTCTCGGACAAATTTAGGCCAGCTATGTCCGGCAGATAAGTAATCACCATCTGGAAACAATACCAAACGAAGAGGACCACCAGTTTCGTTAGTTAGTGGTTCTCCATTTTGCATATAGGCTAAGACCATTGTGAAGTTTCGAGGACCAATCGGTTCAGCAGTGGACGAGTTGTATGCCTCAATGGAACCTTGCACCTCTGCCATTGTGAAATAGGTGATATAACCATCACTACTCACGATCTGTAGACTATAGTTCATAGGCAGATTGTCATCTAAGGACAGTAGATGCACAAGTGGAATACCGGTCCAGTTTGAAGGACTCACAATGACTGGAGGATACGTACCAGTTTTTACAAATCCTGTATTTCCCGTAACGCTTGGTAAAGAAGTCAGATCATCAAGCGTATAATTGGTGGAGGAATCGCCTACATTGACAGTGAGAACGATATCAAGTTCACTTTGGTTCTGTGGTTGCAAAATGAAGATAACTGTGAGAGAAGCAATGATTACTATCACAATAGTAACAACTGCAAGAACTGTTCTTCGATTAAGACTGTTAGACATATTCATCACCGATATGTTTCATTGTACATTTCGGTCGGATTAAAATATCTTCGGGTGCCAATCAATTATCAGGTATAGGAAAAAGAAAAATTAACTATAGTGAATGGCGCCACCGGTAGTTGCACATTATTTTCCAAAAATCTATTTAACGAATCTCCTATTGAATGCTTCAGAGAATGCATTATCAAAATATGCCAACGCTTGAGATACCGTTCTTTGATCATTGGTACAAATACCAGCCTCAAGGTTTCTGTTCATTGAAGGTTCTACTAGATTAGCTGAGCCAATATAGAGATCTTTGTCATCAACAATCACTAGTTTTGCATGGAGATAGTCTGAAGTTTCAATGTTGAATCTTCTTTTGTGAAATCCTCTTATTGTTTCTTCATGGTGAACATCATCATCTGCTCTTCTAGTGAGTATCCTGATCGAAACATTGCGGGATTCCTTGACCTTAGTGAGTTTATCCTCAAGTTCTTTGATGCCCCATATCCACGGTGATGCAATAAGGATAGCTTTCTCTGCTCTGTCAATCATACTGAGTAACTTTGGAAGAATCTCTCTGTCTTTCACGAAGGTAACATCTGACGATGCAGACTCTGGCTCAGGAATTTCATCCAGTTCCATTGAGTAGGATTGAACTTGTTCATGTATCTCTTCAGCAATTCCTAGAATGTCGGAATATCTCTCGATATCATAACTATCATCGGAATAATGAAGTCCATCTTGTGCTATAGCATCGAGTTCTGCTGACCACTCTTCCAATAGGTTCTGAGGAATATAGACTACCTTATTGTCTAAATCTTTCCAGAGTTCACGGAGCTCACCTG
>JABCSP010000321.1 GCA_018238825.1 Candidatus Thorarchaeota archaeon
ATGAATGTGAAGAGTGTGGGTTGATGATTGATAGAGACCTCAATGCCGCACTCAATCTAGTCACCGTCAGTTTGCCGGAGACTTTAACTGCCCGTGGAGAGGATGTAAGACTTGAGGTAGATTCTTATGGATTTGCAAAGCAGACCTCTGTGAAGCAGGAACCGAAGTGGACCGATGGACCTAAATGTTCTACTTTGTCCTAGTTTCGGGGAACGGACGCGTGCGTGATGACAACAATTACTGTCCACAGTTTCAAGGGTGGAACCGGAAAGTCATTGATTTCCGTAGCCTTAGCTCATTCATTTAGTAAAGATGGAGAGAAAGTGCTCCTCATTGATGGTGACTATGGTGCACCATGTCTTGATAGCTTTTTCCCCAAGAAGGGGAATCCAAAACCATTTCCCTCTTTTTTGAAGGCACAAGCGAAACTAAAGGATGTTGTTTCAGAAACCATCTTTCCTAATCTGTATGTAAGCTATGCACCACCGCCCAGCTTTGGTGAAGAAATAATTCGAGCTGATGTTGCAACTCATGGTCGATACCTGAAGAGATTGCTAGAGGGTATTGAAGTAGCCCACGACAAAATGGGCTTTGATAAGATAGTGATTGATAATTCAAGTGGGATTACATTACCTGCAATCAATCATCTGTCATGTAGCGACAGGTCAGTTATAGCACTTAGACCAGTTCGTTATGGAGTTGAATCAACCTATAACCTGATAGATACAATCTACAAGAAGCTAAGATACGTAGGTTCAGGGTCAGTTCGACAAGACTTCATTCTCTGGAATCAAGTACCGGTAAATAGGGATTCGTCAATAGATCCGAGAGTTGGAGATTATCTTGGGCATTGGACAAAGAAGTTTGCAGATTCAGGAATATCATATGGGGGAACAATACCCTACATGACCGAAGTTGTCACAGCCATGATTGCGGATATCTCACAAGACTTGCCAGCCATCGTGCATCAAATCCAATCTCATATTGACGAGTTGAAGAAGAAGATTATCTAGTTTTACACAATTTTTTTTTATTTGAACACAACAGTAAGAACTTTATGGGATTAGGCATGAAGTAGAAGTAGTATGTTATTCGTATCATAGGATGATGAGTTCCATGGTAGACAAAGTGAAGGATAAAGAGCTGGGTAAAGTTCTCAGAGGTATTGAGAAACAACTCAAATCCATTCACGGGGTTCTATCTGGATTGGAAGATAGAATTGAAGCATTAGAAGGAACTATGGGGCATAACATACAACGAGAGAATCCTCTAATCTATTCCAAGGTTTTGATGGGGACTCTCCACGCGATTGAAGAATTCGAGATGAAAAATGGACGAGGGGTAGTGGCAAAGGATTTAGCTGCAATACGGAATGTTGAAGCTCCAACAATTTATGATCATCTCACCAAGCTAGAAGATAGCAATCTCATATTCTGGCAACGTGGTGCCGAGCTAGGTCTCAAACCGCACAACGCAAAGTTCTATTCGGTATCAGATAGAAAGGAGAAACTTTCTGATCTGCCGATTCTCATGGCACTTCCAGATTCTGTTGTACCCATTGCTCAAACTATTGTACGTGCGTCCAATAAAGGAATTACAAGAAGCAACCTACAAGATATTGTCTTTTCACTAAAGGAACAGGGAGAGAAAGGTTGGAAGAATAAGACCGCAAAACAACTTGAAGAAGGTCTTGATGACACTCTTAGATTATTGATGCAGCGTGTGTTAATCTCACGAAAGAGAACTCCTGAAGATGACAAGTTCTTTGTAAGGGAGTAAACTGATTTTGGACCTGGGCATTATTTCTTCAATTATTGCAATCAGCTTCAGTGCATCAATAGTTCTGTATTGCTACTGGCAAATGATCAGACTTCCAAAGAATAGGCCTGAGAAGTATCGTAAACTGACAACCAAGAAGGTGATTGTCCTTGCAGGTGATAGCATCACCCACGGTCAAATCGGTGAGAATTATGTGACTATGCTCTCGCAACGATTGGACAAAGAGCAATTCGAACTCGTAAATGCGGGAGTAAACGCACATCTAGCATGGAATCTTCTTCAGCGTGTGGATGAAATCATTCACTGTGAACCAGATTTTGTCACTATAATGATTGGTACCAATGATGCAAATGCTGCTACATCCAAAGCAGAAGCAGAATTCTATGTGAAGAGCATGAATCTTCCCCAAATGCCAGATCAAACATGGTATCGAAACGTTCTCCAAGAGATTGTGACTAGATTACAGGAAGAAACAGCTGCAAAGATCGCATTGATTGCTATTCCTCCAATTGGAGAGGACCCAGACCATTTTGCCTTTCAACTAAGTTCAGATTACAAGAAAGTCATTGAAGAAGTAGCAAGCATGACTGGAACAACATATCTTCCATTTCATGAGAAGATATTAGAAATTCTAAAGGAACGACCAGGAAATCCGACTTATCCATTTGAGAAGTCTAAGATGGGAATGACAATAGCCTGTTTCAAACGATTTATTCTCAGAAGAGATTGGAATTCTATTGGGGAAGCGTCAGGATTTCAATTACATATCGATTATCTACATCTGAATACTAAGGCAGCATCAATGCTAACAGATTTGATCGAGGAGTTCATCAAGAGTGCGTAATTACAGATTATCAGGAGTAAATGCATAAACTTTGGTAGTTTCCAATCCAGCATCCCGATGAATGCCGACTTCAATATTCTCTTTCACTCTGAACATCCCATGGAGTGCTTCAAGAGTGTGATATCTCATGATAGCAAACTGAGTCACATTCAAATCGGATTCTCCAATCAGGAGTGATTCTATTTCCCCCGCATTTTCCACAATTCCACCCAATTTTGCAACAACTCTCATTACACGGCTTCCATACATACCATAAGCTTCTTCCCCATCTTTTCCTCTCTTTCCTTTGAATTCAGTAGGATATCTTGGCTCATCATAGTAACCTAGGAAATTAACCATAACAATAGGGACATCCTTCTTTTCCCTTGCTACTCTAAGTTGTTGATCTTTTGTTGGGAGGATATCTCTTTCCGGTAAGAGATCCCAATTTGGAACATCACCTACTAATTCAATAGATGAAAGTGAGAAAATATATTTCATCATGAAACGAATTAGTCGAATCTTCATCTTCGATTCAGTTTTGACTGTATATAGTCGGATCTTCTCAAAGTTGTTTTCTCTGAACATTTCAACAGATTGCAGTAATTCAGAGGGGGAGGGGTATTCAACAAGAAATATTGAATCCCACTCTTCGTCGTCTTTGCCTATCCACTCAAATCCGCTATGACCAGACCAAAGAATCTTACCATCCCCGATTGCGGATTTTACTAATTCTTCTTGACCATCATGTTTCAAGAGTACAAGGATAGAAGAAGCAGATTGTACCATTTTC
>JABCSP010000322.1 GCA_018238825.1 Candidatus Thorarchaeota archaeon
ATCACGAGGCATGTACTCTCGTGCAATTAATTGCAGTGTTTCTTGTTTCATCGATCCATTTGAAATCAATTCGCGACCAGCTCGAGTTATTGCTGCGTTAATGTCATCAAGCTGAACACCTTGTTTTTTTGCGCCTTCCATTGCCCAAGCTATAGGGCGAAGAACTGCCCCAGCATATTCTCTGCTCATATTTTTGCATATGGCTTTGACATGAGTTACTAGTGGATCAAAATTATCAATCTCAGTGAAACCCGATACTGAAATCAATGCGAGTTTTCCCTTCCTAACATGCGAACGAAGTGGATGACGACAATGGTCATCACGAATTTCAAATTCGCCGTGTAGAAGTGGTATAGAGCGATCCAAGAGAGTTTTCAATGAGCCGGTCATACCGTCAACATAAACTGGTGTAGCCAGAATGACGATATCAGAAGAGGCAATTTTTTCTAAGACTTCTGTCATGTCATCGTCTTGAATGCACTTTCCAGGAGTTGCTTCCCAACAATTGTAACACCCTCTACAATCTCCAATCTTAAGAGCACGACTATAGATGGTATCAACTTCAGCTCCTTCTTCCTTCATACCGTCAATGAATAAAGAAACGACACCATGAGTAGCACCACGCTTTTTTCTTGGACTTCCATTGATTACTAATACTTCCAGATGGACCAACCTCTACTCAACCAAAGGCATCATTCCAGATAAGCATTACCAATATCTCTAGAACTTCAACTATATTGATGTGTGTTTGATGTCAATACCTCGACTTCGTAATTCCTCAATGAACAGTTCAGGAGGGATGCATCGTTCAGGAGTAAGAACACCTCTATCAGTGATACGGCCATCAGCCATCATCATTGCAGTTACTGCCGCTGGGAAGGAAGTTGTACGCATCATTGAAGTAAGGCCTGTTGCATCATCATATAGATCAACTACTTCGTACTCAATCTTACGAGATTCTGTCCCTTTCCATCCTTCTACCATTACTCGAATTAGAGTAGCATCCTTACCTGGAGGAGGTAGATTCTGCTCAAGCATTTTTTCAAGTACCCTTCTTGGAGCAACTTTGGTTCCATCTATATCAACTAACTCGGAGTTCATGAAACCTAGTTTGAGAAGACACCAAACCTTGTGTCCATGTCCTGGATATCGAATCGTCTTGTAGTCTAGCTCATTTACTTTGCCAAGGTATGTATGTGGTAGAGTTGATGTACCACCACTTGTATTGAAAGCCTCAAGTTTCCCAAATGGCGCAGGGAAAGTTAATTCTTCAAATCCTACTAAAGGGGCTTCCTCAACGATTTTTCCATCTCGTATGGCAATGCATGGTTCAACGTATTCGTTGATGAGACCTTCAACTGAGAAAATTAGGGAATAATTTAGGGGAGGTCTCGGTTCTTGTTGGAGTCCGCCTACCCTGATTTTTACACTCTCGATTCTATCAAGAAGCTCTATGCCATGCCTAGCTAGGACACTAACCATTCCAGGTGCTAGACCGCAATCGGGAACAACTGTGATTCCAGCATCTTTTGCTTGATCATTCATTTCGAGTTGTTTCTCAACAACTGTCCACCCTCCACCAAGATCACACATGTGCGTGCCAGTTTCAATTGCGACTTCCGTGTGCAGCACATTGACTGTATAACTTACAGCACTGATAACTGAATCAACTTTTGAAAAGGCTTTCACCAAATCTACCCGTTTTTTAGCATCAACTTTTTCCGCAACAGCTTTAGGGCCAACTTCTTTGGCCAATGTTTCTGCAGCCTTCAAATCGATGTCTGCAAGGATGATTTGCTCTACGCTATCCTGTTTTACTAAGTCATATGCGGCAGCTTTTCCCATTCTGCCTGATCCCATAACTAGTACTTTCATCTCATTCTCTCCTCAAAGCGATGACAACTTACAGATATCGCACGGCAAGTTAAAGCAGTATCGTATAACGCGATATTTCGCGTATAATAAAAATCCCTCTGATTGCCGCTGATTATTGTACTCAGAGGAAGTGTGCGGCAACCAAATTATTGGATACTATACTTCGCGTGAGAAGATTGGTTGTCGTGATACTAAATGAGGAAGCAGTAACCGCTGTTTAGGAGCGAAAGCAGTTTTCTCAGTAATCTCATTCATCAAATCATCAATCGTCATTTTCACCTGGTCCTTAAGTTCACGTCTACGAATTGAGAGTTCACCGCTATCTTTCTCTTTATCTCCAACTACCAATATGTACGGCACCCAGAGCTTTTCGGCTGAACGTATTCGCTTACCCAATGTCTGCGGTCTATCATCTATCTCATATCGAATACCAGCAGCGTCTAGTACCTCTCCCAACTCCATACAGTAATCTACAAAACTTTCACTAACTGGAACTATCCTCACTTGTACAGGAGTCATCCAAAGTGGAAGATGTGGCACTTTGCCAACCTTCATGTCCTTACTTGCCTGCTCAAGCACACCATAGAGAATGCGTTCTATTGATCCTGAGGGAGATGTATGTAGAATTAATGGATACTGTTCCTTTCCTTCATCATCAATGTATTTGATATTAAAGCGCTCAGCGTTCTCTACATCGATTTGTATAGTCGCCAAACAAGCGGATTTTTGTTGTTGGTCTACAACGTTCCATTCGCCCTTGAAGACAAAGTAGGCATATCGTTCTTCAAAGATCTCAATCATGACAGGTTTGCCAATCTTTGATACGACACTCATGACAAACTCCTTGTTCTCCTCAAAGAATGAACGAAGAAGACGGAATGATACTTCATAGGTTAACTCCAGCTCATCCATCAGTTTCTGGACAAATACAAGTTGATTGTTGACGGCATCTTTTGCCATCGCGGTATCAGAAACAATCTCATGAATATCGGGCATTGTAAAAGCACGAGGCCGCCGCATACCAGCAAGCTCGCCGCTCTGTTCCCGTCTATATGACGGAGCAATTTCGAAAAGCTTCAAGGGGAGTTGTTTGTGTGAAACAGTGGCCTGTGATATTAGTAGAAATTGCCCAAAACATGCTGAGAAGCGTGCGAAATAATCGCGGTCGCCACTTCGTACAACATATTGACGAGATGGAAATCTCTGCAGATATGATTTCAGTGAGGGATGCTCATAGTCATAGATAAGTGGAGTCTGGACTACATGTGCACCATAGTCTATCATCTCTGCAGTAACCCGTTCCTCAATCGCCTTCTTTAGAGTGAATCCCCTAGGAGGCCATCTGAAATTCCCCGCATCAGACCCCGATTCATAATCCACTAGCTCAAGTTTTTTCATAATCGCGATGTGAGGTGGAGCATCATGTACTGTGCGATCCTTTGCGGTTTCATAGTTCACATAGAGCTGTAGTTCTTTGTACTTCTTGTAATTGAATTCCTTGACATCAGTCATCGTACC
>JABCSP010000323.1 GCA_018238825.1 Candidatus Thorarchaeota archaeon
TTGTTACTTGCTCATTGATTCTCACGTAACAGTCACCATTAGCTTCGAGAATAGACTTGATTTCAACCTCAAATTCTTCTTTTATGGGGTCAGTCCAGTAATATGGTTGAGCTCTCATAATTTCCACACACACACTTTCAGTATAACGAATTCCTTTTGAATCTGGTCGAATGTTCTGATGATTAATACTTCAGCCGAAACCGATATAGCGCGTTCACTTCACACTCAGTGTGTCTAGAGGAAAAGAGAGGATGCAACTATGTTCAAGTTCTTGAAGTCAGACCCACTAAAAAAAGCTAGGAAACGTGTTGAGAAAGCTCTAATCGAGATTGAAGAGGGCTATCCTGATTATGCAAGTACTGAATATGAAAAGGCAGCTCGATTGTTCCAAGAACAGGATGAGATTGAATTTGCTGTCAAATATTTCCGTGAAGCCGCATCTTGTTCATTGGAAACTAACGACCACTATCGTTGTGCGGAACTGAAAACTGCAGCTGCAGAGTGCTTGTTTCTTGATGGTCGATTTGACGAAGGAGCTAGTTTGTACTCTGAATCCTCTGATCATTTATTCCGTGAGAAAAAGGGACGAGAATCAAATAGGTCTCTAGGCATTGCGATTATTGCTTACTTAGGTGCTAGGAACTTTGAAACTGCTACCAACCTGATGAGGAAAGCTGAGAAGCGACTTGTGGAATCATCCCAGAAAACAGATGCTAATTACGAACTTGCTAAATTATGTGTCACCATTTTATGTGATGGGTCTGATATCACAAAGAAGGTTTTCGAGAAAGCTGCAGGTCGTGCAAAGCCAAATGCTGCTGAAGAAGCACTTCTCACTTTTGTTGTGAATTCTGTTAGGCTTGCTCTTGAAACAGAAGTAACCTTAGACTGGGCAGGTAAGGTTCAAGATGATATTCCAGTTAAATCAACGGTTGAGCTTGAACTCCACTACAAATGTCCTGCTGATGTCCACATAACTGACCATCGTGTTTCTCTCTCAAATAGTATCATAATGGCGCAAGAACCTGACTTTCGAAATCCTCCATCCAAGGAAGAATCTTGGCTTATCAAGTTCACACCTGTTTTGAGTGGTGATGGAATTATCGGTCCATATACTGTCACTCTAGAGGGTGATCAGGTACTAGTACACAAGCATAGTAATGCTATCACATTTAACATTGCACGAGCTCCTTCTGATATTGCTCTTAATGTACTACCAGAACGAGTTTCTTGTAGTCTGGGTGATGAAGCAGGACTTGAGATTGAATTGGAGAATAATGGAGATGGTCCTGCAGATAAGATACAAGTAACAGTTGAACTATCTGAGGGTCTGGAGATATCACTTGGAAGTGAGGAAAAGCTGATTAACTTCATCGGAAGTGGAGAAAAGATTCGGTTCCAAATTTATGTACGTGCAGTTAGTCAGGGTGACGAACTTGTGACAATTCATGCAGTAGATGGTCGAACAGGTCAGGAAGTTGTCAAGACTACAATGGTGAGAGTAGGTTAGTTCCTACTTTCTACGCTTCTTTCTTTCTGCATCCTCTCTGATGCTCAAACAGGCTCCCATGACTTCTTGGATTGCTTCTTCTTCATTGAATATCTTAAGAAGGTCGTCAGCTTCTTCAAGCTTGTTATCCGCAAGATTCGAACTGAAATCTAGGAGGGTGTGAAGCCATTCCCATCGAGTTTTATCAATGATCTTCTTAGCTTTTTCAATTCGTTCTTTTGCTTTATCCATTTTTTCAATGGTTGCAAAACCCATTGCTGCTAGAGAGAGATCAATTACTGCTCGCTCAGCATTTCCGTTGTCAATTGCCTTGTCAGCAGCTTTATCGTAGAGGTTACCCATATTTTGGGCTGCAGTTAGGAAGTACTCAGTATTACCTGTTTTGTGGCAAGAATATGCTGCCCAGAGGTAAGCTTGGGCTGCGGTCTCAGTCATTCTTTCAAGAAGAGCCTCTTTGGCTGCATTCTCATAGAGAGTGACAGCAGTTGAAAAATCACTAATTTGTCGGTATTGTGTTGCGGCCTCTAAGTATGCAGTTGCAGCCGCCTTGTGGTCATCTTTTCCAAGGCTTTCTTCCGCATACATATGATAGTACTCTGCGGCCTTCTTCGTCATCTCGAGTACACGGTCGAGGTGGCAAGCTGCTGCTTGTTTGAATTGGTTTGCGGCTTGATAGAAATTCTCAGCTTCTAAAAATTCATTCGCAAGACGTTCCCATTGAGCGCATTCATCTTCCATGTATCTCGACCTCTTAGCTTGAATATTATCTACCCTAACCCTGAGTAGGTAGGTTCTAAATCGTCTGTGCTACACAAATATGTTGTGCCGATGTAGGTGTTCCAAAATATCGACATTCTTGATGGTTTTAGTTACCAATTTCATCAATTAATTCCTTAGCTCGTTCAACTTTCACGTTCTTTTCTTTGACAAGTTTCTCAGCTATGATGTCAACTTGTTCACCACGAGCACCGGCAGTTGCGGCAACATTACGCGCATGAAGTGCCATATGTCCTTTTTGAATTCCTTCGGATGCCAAGGCTCTAAGTGCCGCCAAGTTTTGTGCAAGTCCAACACTTGCAATAATATGTCCTAATTCGAGAGCGGTCTTCACTCCAAGGATCTTCACACAAGCACGAGCGACAGGATGAACCTTTGTAGCACCACCAACGAGACCGACCGCCATAGGAATTTCAATTGAACCAACCAGATTGCCATCTGGATCCTTCTCATACTTTGTTAGTGAGCTATAACCGCCAACTGCGGCATAACTATGGGCTCCAGCTTCAATTGCTCTGAAGTCGTTACCAGTTGCTACTACCACCGCATCAATTCCATTCATGATGCCTTTGTTGTGTGTAGCACACCTATACGGATCTGCTTCGGCGAAGGCCCAAGCTGCGACAATATCAAGAACGACATCTTCTCCACCTAGAAGTTTCTTATCGAAGGTGGCTCTTACACGAACAAGTCTGAATTCTGCGAGGTTAGATAGAATTCTCAGAATCACTCTTCCGCCAGTTATCTTCTCAATTCGAGGTGCAAGGGCTTCAGCCATTGTATTGACTGCATTAGCTCCCATTGCGTCACGACAATCAACTATCAACTCGCAGACAAGCATTACGCCAACAGCAGAATCGATGATGCGCACTCTGATATCTCGTGCTCCTCCACCGAATCGAACAAGAATTGGGTCCTGCTCATTGGCAAGTTCCAGCAGTTCTTCTTTCACTTCAAGGATCTTATCTTTTGCAGCAAATGGTGTTGGAACTTCAACAGTCTGTATCTGCGCAATCATTCGTGGGCCTGTATCTGTAGCTATAAATCCACCGAGGTCTCTTGCCATCCTTGCAGCATTACTAGCTGCTGCAACAACTGAGG
>JABCSP010000002.1 GCA_018238825.1 Candidatus Thorarchaeota archaeon
CTGCTCTTGTTGCCAAGTTTACAGCTCCAACTAGATTCATTGCAGCATCTGATGATGGACGGTCAGATGATCTTTGAGACCCTACAAGAACAACAGGGACTGGGAGATTTTGAAGTGCAAAGGATAGGGCTGCAGAAGTGAATCCAAGTGTGTCAGTGCCATGAGCGATTACAACACCATCAGTACCGGTCTTTATCTCAGAGGCAACTTTACGAGCAATTTTCGTCCAATCAGTTGGTGCAATGTTCTCAGATAGTACACTCATAATCACTTTTGCATGAACATTGGCATAATTTCTGAGTTCGGGGACCGTATCATAGAGATCTTGTGCAGAAAGTGCTGGATTTACTGCACCGGTGCGATAATCGACTTTGCTAGCAATAGTACCGCCTGTACTCAAAATAGAAACCCTGGGTAAGTTCTTTTTCTCCATAGATTCCTCAACCTTTGTAGTTCGTTTTCGAGCGCCACCTTTGATTCGGCGAATGGTAGATTCTTGATTTAGTCGAAGTCCAATGTTGTAACCACTATCAAGTTTGATAATGATATGAACAGCATCACTGCCAACCTGACTTCGGGGCATAAGAACCCCAGTGAATTCTTCTCCATCCTTTGTGATACTGATTGTATCACCAACCTGTATCTTTGACAGAGATAGCTTCTCCAGAACCAGACCACTATAACCCGAATCATCTAGACTCAATTAATTCCTCACCTTCGAGTTATGGCTCAAAGATGAAAGCTATGTCATAAAGGCTTCGTCAGATATGGTAGAATCTATATAATTCCAAAAATAACCAATAATCCAAATAGTATGAAGATAATCCCGACTACTCGTTTAACAGCTTTAATCGGAATTCGTTCAGCTATACTCTCACCAGCAAGAACTGCAATTGAGTTTATGATGAAGAAACCGATGATAGCTCCTATGAAAATCATGAGTGGGAATGCTGATTGAGCTGCGAGTGCGAGTGTTGCTATCTGACTTTTATCCCCAAGTTCAGCTAGTAAAACAAGAGAGAACATCCCAAAGAGTGTTCCTGGATTGTCGCATGTATCTACAGTTTCTGAATCTGATTTAACCAATGTGAAAATACCCAGAGTCAAGAACAAGAATCCAGATACATATGTTATGATTTCTACAGGTAATGTTGTAGACAAAATGAAACCAATGATGACTGCAATGACAGAAGATGTAGCAAGAGCTATCATAGTGGCAAGAAGTACCAGCTTGGGCTGACGATATTGAGCACTCAAACACATAACGGTGAGCATAGTTTTGTCACCTAATTCCATCAGTAAAATCAAACCCGCAGATGAAATCAGTGCTTGGAGTGGCATAATGTAGCATGCATCCCATTCTTGTTTTAGAAGTTAGCATAAGGTCTCATACTGGTGTGTGGTGCGGGAGGCGAGCTTCGAACTCGCGGACTCCTACGAGAGCGGATAGCTTCTCTACATGACCCCGTAATTTCATGTGATCTTAAGTCCGCCGCCTTTGACCTGGCTTGGCTACTCCCGCAGATATTGCCAGTCAGCAGGGACTTGCTTATCTATATTGTAGGTGTCTAGGAAGATGGTGGGCCGCGCCGGATTTGAACCAGCGACCTTCGATTCCAATGAGCTCAAGGCTCGTTTGGATTCTCGGTGTAAGCGAGACATCATAGCCGGGCTAGACTAGCGGCCCCTAAGTTCAGGCTCTAGATAATACAATAAAAAGTTGCTTACCTGTGATATCCAGTGATGTGTACTTCTTGACGTGAGTCAGCTAAGTGAATGCTTTGAACTTCTTCGAAGCCAAAATTGGTAACTGATTCTAATAACTGTAATACAATAGTAGGATTGTCTGTTTTAAAGGCAGCAACAAGACAACCGCCTTTCTTTAATAGTCCAGAAAACCGCGAAATCAGTTTCAGAGTCCCATCTTTATCAGTGGTAACATCAACAAGAAGAAGATCAAGACTACCTTCATCGATTATTACTGAAGGGTCAATAGTGAATGCATCATCGAAGAGTACAGAAATTTGAGAATGAGATTCAGCTAGTTTGATTAAGTCTTCTGAAAATCTTCGAGCGATTTCGATTCCAATTGCTGTTGCACCTTTATCATTAAGATATGAAAGAAAACCACCGGCTGAACTGCCAATATCAAGAGCTATGCATGGATTTGTTACAAGATTACCTTCTAGCAACTCATCAATTTCTTTGAGTTTATGATATCCCATTGGCATATCTACATAATCTGATGAAAATTTGATGTCTTCTTTTCCGCTTACCTTTGTTGAAGGTTTGCACGGTTTCCCATTAACAGTGACCAGGCCTTCTTTGATAGCCCTCTTAGCAACTTGTCGTGATGAAGAATGACCGTTTTCGACTAGCCATACATCAAGCCTAGGCATTAAGACTCGCCTCAATCTCCTTTGGAATGAATAGATGCATAGGGATGCCCCTTAGTTTTGGTCCAATTGCTGCAATAATTCCTGATGCACGGGTACTTCTTTTACATTGTAATGCATGCTCGAACTTCCCAAGTTCTTCAAACTCGTAGATATCTTCTAGATGATGTGACTTCCTCAGCGCGATTTCAATCATATTATAATCAGCGCCGAACACCAGAAGTCTTTCATGATCGTCGTGTAGCCATTCTTCGAAACGAGTCAAGGTATCCTGTCCTAGTTCGCCTTCTATCTTGTTAGATTTTCTATCAACACTGGTTATTTTCACATCAACTGGGAAGTTATCAACAAGAACTAGTGATTTTGCAATGGTCCGCAATGGTTTCTTAATGCTAAACTGGTCTCGGAGACGATGAAGAGGAATTAAGACATCAACCCTCTTTGGACCTGTAGCTGCAATGTCCACATAGAGACCGTATCCAACCTTTCCTACTTCTAAGAAAGACCCAGGAACATTGGCACCTTCTTTCACATTCTCAAGACGTACTGATGCACCATATTCCTTGACTAGGTAATTAATTGCAAATTCTGAATCTTGTCCTTCAAAACTCAGCGAGAGATGTCCTCTCTGGTCTGTTCTAAAACGCGCCAAACGAACATCCAACTCACCTATCATCGAAGTGACATCAGATTTTACTACATCAAGTAGGTATTTCCGTTTTTTTCCATACGCTCTTGAAAATAGGGTTACTGTCTTCAATTTGGAGCCTCTTTCTTTTGTTTCATACGTATTGCTAAGTACCTTTTGTAAGAAATGGGGTGTATCAAAATTAGTTGGTCTATGATAATGCTTCGAGATCAGCTTTGAGTTCCTCTACGCGTTTTCTGAGAAATGAGATAGCTTTAGCATTGTCAACAAACTCAAGCTGTCCATTGCAGGTTGGACATCTAAATGACAAATTCATAGCTTCTTCAAAAGGAACTGGTGAAGAATCACGGTTTACGCAAGAATACAGATCATTATTACTTTCATGTTCGAGTCTTTGTTCAAGTAGATTCAGCACCATTCGTTTCTTTCGATTGACTAGAGCCTGAGCTTTCTTTGGGTCAATTTTCCAGTAATAAAGAAACCATCCCGTATTCACATCACGAATTCTTCGATATGAAGCAAGATGATTGTCATGAAGTTTGTATAAAATCCTACGGACAATATTCAGCTTAAGGTCAGTTTTTGTGGCAATCTCTTCATCGGTTGTTTCTTCTGCATTTACAAGAACTGTAGAAACGTCAACACCTTCTTTTCCTGAAATCTCTTCTACTACTAGACGAAAGAGATCATGATTGAAGTTAGTATGTACCATTTGACGAAATCACCCAGTGTAATAGATGGCCAGTCGACTGAAATCTATATCACAGTCAAAATATCCGCAGTCGAAATGTGTTATATTAGTATATACTACTGCACTCTATATAAGCCATGTTCTTGTATTCAGTGAGCTCAAACACCAATATTAGTGTCATACTTTAGCTGATTTCACTGTGTTTATTCGTCATCCCGACGTGCCTTCTGTGACATCTTCTTTTTGACAATTACTCTATCGCCAAGCGTGGGTCCTGCAGCACCAAGTTGAGTTTTACCTACCTTTATTGGAACTGTCCCAAGGGGTTCAAGTAATGAGATTTCTAATTCACGTTCGAGACCTCGGATTGTTTTCTCAGTAGGTTTTTGACGTCCAGACTCTACAGATTTCAGTGTCGAAATACTCTCGCCGATTTTTTGCGCTAATTCGTCTTGGCTCATGTTCTTTTTCTGCCGTGCAGATCGAATAGTTTTTGCATATTCTTCGATGAGTTCCATATTATCAAGACGTATACCAGAAGCCTTCCGAGGTTTAGGTCTGGGTCTTGGTTTTGATACTGGAGATGATTGGTGCATACGTGGTGCTGTCTGGGGTTCTGGTGATCCCATCCAAGATGCACGGTGCCTTGGTTGAGAAGTTGATTTTTGGGTTGATTCACTGGAAGAATGTCCAAATTTCGATGCACATTCAGGGCAAACAAGCATTGATGCTCCTTCAATCACGACATCTCTGCCGCGACTTTTCATGCTTCTGCCACATAATTCACAACTAGGCAAGTAAATTCCCTCTTTCAATTGATGAATACTGAACAGGGATTGATAAAGATTTCAGTTGAACCGAAACAAAGTACATTGGAAGATTTCAAAACCTATTGTATGTTGTAGGTTACTAAATCATTCTATTTGGAGGTGAGGGGAACACTTTCCGAGGGCGACCGCGTTTTCTTGGCATTACATACTCCTGTAGGAAATATTAACTCTTATTTCTTGCGGGTACTTTGAACTCACTACTATTGACAATATCCGTTTCTCCTTTGAAATAGCGCCATTATTTTCATATCAAACATTCATCTAATTAATTAGCTTGGTAACTTTATATATCGTTCTACAGAGTTATTGTACGAGTACATAACCAATCTTGGGAACAAGAAAGGGAGTGAACTCGACTGGCTCAAGAGATGGGTCAGAACTTTATATATCGCAGGCGAATGATAATGGCACAATCCAAGGGTGTTACAATCTCGGTAAAGGTCCCAATCAATTGGGCATCTATGACCGAGAGGACTAAGCAGAAGCTTAGTCAGACCGTTGGACGAGACTCAAGAATCATCCGTGCATATCTTGGTATTATTGAACAACATGAAGACGAGTTGTTAACAGGCAAGAACAAAGATAAAATTGATGACACCAATCTATCGAAATTGACGATGACCTCAAAAAAGGTCAAGTCGGGAGACGAACAAAGAACTAGTGTTCTGCATGACTTCAAGGTTCGTTTTCCACGAATCTCTCAAAACGAAATGACAGATTGTAGAAAGACCTCTGTTGCACATTATGAAAGCTATCTAAAACTAAAGAAAAATGGTAGAAAGGTTTCACGACCATCTTCCATTAGTTCCAGCAGGAGAATCCCACGTTGGACTTTTACAAGGATGTTTAGGATAGTTAAGAGTGAAACAACTGTATTAAACTGGTGGTTGGATATTAGAAACTCACTTGACTCTGTACAAGAGGGTCGACCAATCCACGATCGGACTCTAATTCCCCTCAAAATGTCCCCCTTTCATCTTAACCAAATTGGTCGGGGTGAGGTAAAGGCATTACAATTATTCACTGATAAGGAGAAGAAATGGTGGGTAACATTTGCTGTCCGGCTTACCAACATTGAAGTTCAAGAGAATACTCTCCCAATCGCGATTCTTGGTATTGAGAAGGCTGCTTGTTCATCTCTTCTTACTCCTGAGAAGACAAGAGAGGTCCGATACTTCCTTCAGACAGATAAGGTAACGGTCATTAAGAAGTACGACAGGCTTGTTGCTGACCTCCAGAGAGAGATGAATACTCGGAGAAACAATGGACAATCATACAATAGGGTTGCTGAGAAACTTCGTCGATTACGTGCGAAACGAGAGTGTGTTGCTAAGGAGTATGATAGGGTTCTTGTCCGTCAAATTCTTGACTATGTTGAAGAACTATCCAAGAAATACACACTCTATGTTGCCATTGGTCGCCTGAAAAAATATCCGAATACGTGCAAGAAAAGGAAACTACCGGGGGCGAAGGTTTCGAGGAATGATACACTCCTGAGCCTTTGCTCGAATAACAAACAGTCTGAAGCATGGACTTGCTCAGCAAGGTTGGAAGGTCGATGGAAAGGATGCTCGATTCCGAGCTGTTCCTGAAGGATGGACCTCCATCATGTGCTGGAAGTGTGGTGCTAAAGGGAAGAGACCTAGGCAGAACTATTTCCATTGTCCATCTTGTGGTCTCAAGCTGAATGCTGATAGAAATGGTAGTATCAATATTGCTGCACGTATGCTTACGCTCACAAAGTCACTGCACTCTGTGAGAGGACTAGGTTTGTGGACTAGGGCCTTGGATAAGACTCGACGTGCGCCACTGAAAGCCCGAAAGAAGAAATCTTCTTCCAAAGGGAAGTCCTTATTCTCTAAAAAGGAACTTACATCAGGTTCCGGAGAGTCCGCGGCTGTTCACTTTGTCCAATCGGACCTTGTCAGTTTCAGTGATGGAACTGGTAAGAGTGATAATGATCCTGCCGTGGTAAATACTGTGGAAACGCTCACTGTCGTTGGATGTGATGTGCCAACATCAGTACAGGAGAAAGAAGCCAAGACTTCAGGAGGGATTCCATCCCGATGAATGTCGACAAAGCTCTTGCTAAGTTTAGCATTTTTTCGAAAATGCTGGATGGTGGCGACACTGGCAGGAGAAGGGTGGAACACGGAAGTATCTTCCAGTTGATGGTTCACTCACCACATTGAAAGCTACAGATTAGTGATAAAGATTACCGCGCGCGTACATACTAATTCTAATCTGAAAAATTAGACCATCAAAGTAAGCCTTAAATCGTTACCAGAGAATCAAGTCCTGAGGTGCCACTTATTGCCAGGGACTACTGATACAAAGAACGAAGGTAGTATTGATGATTCAGCCTATTTACAAAATACCAGGCACTTGGAACGACGTCTTCGTGCACTAGAAACTGAGAAACAGATACTACAAGCAGAACGTAGTCGGCTTGAGAAAGAAACTCAGACTCTTAGAACAGAGTTGGAGAAACTTCGCCAATCACCTCTCATAACAGCAACCATCATTGAAATACTTGAGGACGGTAGAGCTATTGTGAAAAGTTCAACCGGTCCTAATTTTGTTGTACATGTGGCAGCATCAATACAGAAAGACAAGCTACAGCCAGGTGCACTTGTAGCTTTGAACCAGAGATCATTTGCAATTACTCAGGAGCTTCCACCTTCACGGGATCCCATAATTAGAGCTATGGAGATTGAAGAGGCACCCGAAATTTCCTATGCAGATATTGGTGGTCTCAGACAGCAATTACTAGAAATCAGAGAAACGGTAGAACTTCCATTACTGGAACCGGAATTGTTCGAAAAAGTTGGGATTGAACCACCGAAAGGTGTATTGTTAACAGGTCTTCCAGGTACTGGTAAAACCTTGTGCGCACGAGCTGTTGCACATGAAACAAATGCCACCTTTATCAGAGTGATTGGATCAGAACTTGTACAGAAATTTATTGGTGAAGGTGCAAGACTGGTTAGAGAAATATTCATGCTTGCAAAGGAAAAAGCCCCAGCAATCATATTTATTGATGAGCTTGATGCTGTGGGATCACACAGACTTGATATTGCAACATCAGGTGATAGAGAAGTACAAAGAACACTCATGCAACTTCTTAGTGAATTAGATGGCTTCGATACTAGGGGGCAAGTTGCAGTCTTAGGAGCAACAAACCGTCCTGATATTTTGGATCCTGCATTACTAAGACCTGGTCGATTCGATAGGCTTATTGAGTTTCCATTACCAGATGAAGATAGTAGAAAAGAGATTTTTAAGATTCATACTCGCGGGATGAACATAAAAGAAGATATTGACTTCAGTTCTCTTCTTGCTGTAACAAAGGATACAACTGGAGCAGATATCAAAAGTATCTGTACTGAGGCAGGAATGTTTGCAATAAGAGATAAGCGAATGAGTATTACTCGAGAAGACTTCAAGAAGGCAATAGCAAAAGTGCAAGAGAGGGGTGGTGGACGTAGTGATGTCCCCGGAGCAATCTATTGTTAGTTCTTTATAGCTATTGTGATCCATCATGAGATATCGAGATTTCCTTAAGACCAAGTTAAAGAATCAATTACCTGATGGCATAACGCTTCCATCTGGTTTTCATGTCGTAGGACATGTTGCCCTAGTACATCTAAATTCTTCACTTCAAGATTATTCATCTTTAATTGGTGAAGCAACGCTAACTTTCGATGCTCGAATTAGATCAGTTGCAGTTAGAACTGGGCCTACTAGTGGAGAGGTCCGTCGTCCTTTCTATGAGGTGGTTGCTGGCGATTGTAATACAGTTACTACACACATAGAAAATGGAGTTCATTTCAGACTGGATCCGATTAGAATAACATTCTCTGGTGGAAATAAAAGAGAGAGAATAGATATTGTAAATAGAATTGAAACAGGAGAAAAAGTTGTAGACATGTTTTCATGCGTTGGACAATTCGCACTTCAAATCGCAAAGTCTACTGATGCTATAATCATTGCAATTGAAATCAATCCAGAAGCGTATCAGTTCCTTCTTGAAAATATTCAGCTCAATGACCTTGATAATCGAGTCACTGCCATACTAGGAGATTGCCGGGATGTACACCCTGTCAACTATGCAAATCGTGTCATCATGGGATATTTGCATAATACTGAGTTGTATCTCCCATATGCATTAGATACTTTGACACAAGATGGAGGTGTTATCCATATGCATATGGCAATTCAAAAAAACATCGTGAAGAAATCTATCATAGAAATAAAAGAGATTTGTAAGAGAAAAGGATTCGACTCTCAAATACAAATTCGTAAGATTAAGAATTATTCTCCAGGTGTTGACCATGTTGTATTCGATATTGGTGTAGTCCGTAATCGTTTTATCCCAAGATGATTGAAGAATCGTAATGGTAGACATTAGGTCATACTATTATGAACACAAGTTACAATGATGTGAGTTTATGGGATTTAGAGGTATGTCACCAAAGCAAATGGCTCGAATGATGAAGAAAATGGGAATCGAGCAGAAAGATTTGGAGGGTGTGAAAGAAGTAATCATCCGGTTTGCTGATAAGGAATGGGTGATCTCAAACCCCCAAGTCACCGCTATCAAACAATCAGGAGCAGAAACATATCAGATAGGAGGTACGAAGACGGAGCGTGCAACGTCAGGAACAGCAACATCACCATCTTCAGATACGGATACTAAAGAGGAAATAGCAGCTCCGGAGATTGAGATTCCAATGGAGGATGCAGCTCTTGTGGCGGGTCAGACTGGTGTCGATATTGACACAGCAAAACAAGCGTTGAAAGAAACTGAAGGGGATTTAGCGGCAGCCATTTTGAAACTACGAAGATAGATTATGATTGTATTATTAGTAATACAGTTTCCTTAGTCTTCCTCAGCTGTGATCCAATCACGTACCATTTTCAGTCGAACAAAATCTTCTCGTTCGCGCTCTTCTAGTGCAAGCTTCACAAAACGTACAGTGGCATCAAGTCTTGGAATAACTACTGTTTCAAGAGCAGAAACACGTCTTTTTGTTCTTTCAATTTCTAGTGCAAGTCGTTTCACTGTTGATTCGATTTCAGCAAGTCTAACTATAGCCTTTAGCGCTTCTTTGAATTTCTCACTCATCACATCAAATTTCGTACTTGAATCTGAAAGTGAATAAGGAAGTTCTGAACTGTGTTGCTCAACGGATAATACTGGAACCCTAACACCCATCATTGATCTCGTTGAGATTTTTAGATCTGCTTCAAACTTACTGGCGTAAGCAAATTCAATTACTCTAGCAGGGCCCATAATCATTTTAGCTTGGGTCAACGCTGAAAATGATTCAGTCAAAGATTTGTCAACTTTTTCTCGAGCCTCTTTGATTTCAGCTATTGTATTGAAAAATTCCATTATTAATGAGTCACGTTTCTCTCGAAGAAGATCATGACCTCTCTCAGCAAGCTTCATTCTGTTCTTGAGTGCAAGAAGCTCCATTCGAGTGGTCTTAGTACCTGGAAGAATCTTACTCATGTATAATCACTTCGGCAGACCTATTGTGAGAAAGTGAGATTTCAGTCCTAGTAGAATGTGAAAGCTAAAGCACTAATAACTATGCCAATGGTGCAGACAATGAGCCAGTCTCTCAGATATTTCTGGACTAGTTTTGGTTTCTCATCAATCTGACCAGTGATTATCAATGTAGTGAGTGAGATGAAGAGAAAAGCGAACGGCAAAGCTACAGTTGCATTTGTCAGACTGACATCAGTAATCATGATAATTGCAGCTAGACCACCGAAGATTAGGAATGATAGAATCATCAAAGAGTTCATGATATGCTTAATCCGTTCAACATCCATATCGGATAGCTCCTAAGAGGGCTCATGACCATATTACTGGTCAAGGTACCAGCCGGTTCATTCTATTCAAAAAGGTTTTGTATCATCAGTGTGGATAATAGTAAATTGGGAAGTTTTTACCACACTTTTTATATCGGAATTGTCCTCTGAGAAACTGTATTACAATAAGTACTTGTGATACAAATTTATCTAGAAATTTGAGGTACATAAAATGACAATTGCTATCCATGAGAGCGCATTGATTCGTCACTTTAACACTCGCAAAGAAGTCCTTCGAGCATGGGAAGAAAGGATAGGTTGCAGATTCTCACCCTTTCGTGGTTTTAAAATGCCAGATAGTCGTTTGTACATAGAAGATAGTGACTTCTTAGATTCCATTGTTGATTTGATTATCACAAATGAAAGGCATGTCTTCATTCGTGGTCCTGTTGGATCAGGTAAGAGCACTCTAATGCTTTTGGCACTAAGAGACTTGCCTACGTTGGCTGATCGAAGAGGAAACAAATTTGTCACTGGCTATGTAGGAATGACAGGTCTCTACGAGAAACAGATGGCTGCAGCTATTGCTGATTCTTTGAGAGTGAAGTACAAGAGGTCCTGGGAATCTACTCAGATTATAGATGCTGTGGCAAAAGAGAGTCTTCGAAGATATATAGAAGAAAAGAGTCGCACAGCACTCTTCATTGAAGATGTTGCAGATAATCAAGAGGCCGCATTCCACAAACTTCGGTTTCTTGCAGACTTACCAACTGAAGAGATGGTTGATACTTTTGGTAAAGCACAGACTCTTGATGAACCAATTGTCACTTTGGTAATGTCTGGAACATTGATGTATTGGAATGCAATGCTATCCTTCTTACCACAAATCGCAGATCGTACAGAACCTCTTGATGTCCCATCACTCAATAATGCAAAAGCTAAGGAATTTGTGGGGAGAAGAATAGCTTATGCTCAAGGACGAATTGATACCTTTGATCCAGATACATATGATGTATACCCATTCAGTGATGATTCGATTAATGTAATTAATACTGCAGCAAGAGGAAATCCTCGTGATATTAGAATGCTAGCGCGAGGTTGTCAACAAGTGGCAGCAGAGAATTTTAGGAAGAATAGTGATCCCACCGTGGACAAAAAAATAGCATCGCTTGTTTGTCAAGCATATGCAACTATACTCGGGGAGGTTCAATAATATGAGTCTACTTGGAAAATACAGACGAGATGAAGCAGACAAAGATGATGAAACAACAACGGTTCAACGAGAACCACATGAACCCACTAAGACTAGTGAACTCCATTCAGCAGTACCTAACAAAGAGCGAAAGAGTCCTATTGTTTCATTTTCCATTCCAACAGACCTTCGATCTTGTCTTCAGGCTATCAGGAAAACTAAAGCAATCAACCTGAGTTTGTGGGTTGAGCATCAGCTCCGTGATGCAATTTCTAAAGAGTTCCCACAAATTGCTGAAGAATATTTAGAATAAACAGACTTGTAATATTAGTATTACAATTAGGGATTCTGGTGGACTTCAGCATACTCGGCTATTCGCATCATACAAAGTGCCGCAAGAGAAGGATCATCAAAACATGGAATCCTATTCATCTCTAAGAGATCTTTACCAGGTTTTCCAACATCGCCTGCCAGCCAAACACCAACGACCGGTTTATCTATAGCAGCCATGCGTACTCCTTCCAATGTACCTGCTGCATGTTCTGTCTGAGTCATGCCTGCAAATGTTGGAACGGCGCATATTACAAGTAACATGTCTACATTAGAATCTTTCAAGAGAAGTTCTGTAGCAATTCGATATTCTCTTCTTCCACCACTGGCTACAACATCTATTGGATTCCTGACTGAAGCCATAGGCGGAAGAACCTGGCTGAGTTCATGACGTGTTTCTTGTTCAAAGATTGCAATTTTCAATCCCAAGTCTGATGCTGCATCTGTCGCCAACACACCTGCTCCACCTGTATTACTAATAATACCAATACTACGACCCCTTGGGAGTGGCTGGTAATCAAATAATTTACAGACCTCAAATAGAGTATCAAGTGTTGGAGCAGTAACACAACCTGCTTGACGAAGCATTCCGTCAAACACTTTGGCAGATCCAGCAAGAGATCCAGTATGTGACTGAGTTGCACGTCCTCCTGCCTCGCTCCTTCCACCTTTTAACACAACCACAGGTTTCTTACCGGCCGCTCTCTGAAGTGCTTCAAACAGTTCTCGTCCCTTATTCACACCTTCAATATATGCAGCAATTACGGTTGATTTAGAATCCTGTCTAAAATAGTCTAACATCTCAACAATTCCTACATCAGCCGAATTACCAACACTGGCAAACTTACTCATTCCAATTCTCTTGGTCCTTGTTGTGTAGATAGTCATTCCTCCAAGAGCGCCGCTCTGCGAAACGAAGGCAATATTGCCGCGTTCGGGCATCATTGTGAAAGTTCCATTGAATAATCTGCTATTAGAAACACCTACACAGTTTGGTCCAATGATTCGAATATCTGATTCTTTGGCAGCTATAGCCAACTCATTTTCAAGCACTGTTCCCTCGGCCCCAGTTTCGCTGAATCCACCTGAAATTATTACAGCATTTCTTGCACCTGCTTTCTTTATCTCGGGCATTAAAGATGCACAATATTTTGCTCCCACTGCAACAATCACTAAATCGACTGGTTCAGGTATTGCAGAAAGATTTGGATATGCTTTGGTTCCAAGCACATGATCCCGACTATGAGTTATTGGAAATATTTCAACTTCAGATGCTAGTAGATTCATCAATATAGAATTACCTAGCTTTCTATAATCTGCAGAAGCTCCAATCAGGGCTATACGTTTAGGATTGAAGAATGGATCAATGTCTTTGAATAAATCAGCATCTGAACCGGTCATAGTCCCACGCCAGCTGTGAACTTGATTTATGTCTGCCGTGTAAGAGTATTATTTGTATTACAAGTAATATTTTTCTTTTTCCTTCCAAATTTCTTTGTACAATCGTTTTAGACGTCCAATATTTGTACACGCTGTTGATTCGATTGCATTCCTGACAACATACTTGGTTTCAAAACATCTCTTACTAACATTCTTGATAGCACGTATAGTGGTATTTTCTATTTCGTGGTTCTTAGTTTCACAAAGAAGATCCACAAGAGCTGATGCCGCTGATTCATTATAGAAATTACCAAGAGCTGTGATAGAAGTTGTAGCAATGCGTGTGTCTTTGGATTGGGCAAGCTCTTCAAGTAGTAGAATGGATTCAGAGGTCCTAACTCTGATATGTGCATTTACGCATGTTAATACCTTCCGGAAATTAGTACTTGATGAGTGCTTCTCATAGTTATCCAATGATTCTTCGAGTATAGATTTGAGTGGATGGTACGAGTACATGCTAGCCAATGAGCACATGGTTTCAATATCGTGATTGATAGTTGACGTTAGTAGAGTTTGATATAGCAAGTTAGATGGATGAGTTATTGGTTTCATCTTAGTTTCAGCAATTGGTATTTCTTGGTGTATTACAGATATTACGATATCAAAAGTTTCGGAATCAATCTTTGTTCCTTTGATTCCCAGTTGTGAGAGTGTCTGCCTACCTTTTTCACAGAACCAGAGAGGTAGAACATTGATTTTATCACCATGTTTCTCAAGTGACAAACTAGCAACTTCTTCATGTTGTATCTTTTCAAGCAAATTTACCATATCCATTGAAATTGAATTCTCACGATATGCTTGATCAAAGAATAGAGTGTCCCCTGATTCAATCTGTTTGATAGCCAGTGATTCACACTCTGTATGAAATGATTTTGAAGCATCAATCAGGGAATCTTCATTCTCCAATCTGGAAAGGATTTCTTCTGTTGTTACAGGAATTGGTTCAAATCCATTACACTCTAGGATAGTGAATACTGTTTCTCGATACTTCAAATCTTCAATCAAGGTTTTACTAGGACCTGCTCCGATGGGAAGTATGTATGGAAGTGCTCTTGCCTTGGATAAGTGCTTGAGTGCTTCTGACCATCCCCGATCTTGTTCTATTTGAGAAAGTAGATCTTTCAAGTCACGGTATCTTCGTTCTCCTGTGGCATCAACTATCATTTGAGTGAGCTGCAATTCCTCAGATTGTTTGACGCGTTCCTTAACTGCAAGAAGTATTGATTCACGATTTTTGTCTTTAGCCAAATGAGAACCTCTCATGAATTATACAATACACAGACTATCTATTTTTTAGATTTGATATTGATACGATTAAATCTATGTGATTATTCTAATTGTATTTCGTGTATTACGATTATTAGAGAATTGGCACAAATACAAGTTCCGGTATCAAAAATACCTGTTCTAAGATTAGAACTATGTACAAATGTTTCTATCATATGGATGAGTGTGTCGTAACACTAGAAGATAGACTGATGTCATTGAATCGCCTTTCGCACTGACGATTCAGGTACCTTCATTGTCATCTCTATCTCCTCAAGATCTCCAAGATGATTTATGACCGCTTGAGTGCACTGGTGCTGAACTACGATTCCTTGTTTCAGTTCTGCTTCTTTGTACGACACGCTCGCGCAGTTTCTTTTTTTCTGCTCAATAATATATGAGTGAGAGTTCTAACAAGTAAGCATACCAGTAATACAGGTGATTCTTGATTCATTCATCATTTGGTTTCTTTCGTGAGAGTTCAGACTTCAGTACTAGTGCTGATGAAAGCTCTTCCAAAAATGACATGATTGTTTTTTCTGTAACTGCAACACTCTCAAGATCTTCTTGAGTTAATTCGGTCTTTCCCGCTAGGATATCTCGAATTCTTCTATAGTCTCCAATTCGTGTGGCTACTACTTCAAAAGGTCTAAACACTGTGGAATCAAACAATCCTAGGTATGCAAGAAGTAACATTGTGTACAGACATCGCGTGACATTTCTTCGTGCCTGGTTTAGAGTTCTATTGAAAGCACCTCTTGATACTCCTCGAGATTTGGTTCCAGGTCGAGAACGATATGATGCCTTATCTTCATAGGTGATATGAGATCCAAGATTGTCTTCAACCACAAGGTCAATCAATAGTGTTTCTAGTTGAGCTGAACTTAGAGTCGATCCCTCTTGTAGCTTCTTGAGTATTGGTTCTTTCAATACTTGCTTTGTTCCAGATGTGAGGCTCCTGATAGCTTTTCTATTGGATTGGTCGGTGGTTTTCTCAACCATAACACGGTCTCCGTTAAGTTACACGCACATATCTCAAGATTGGCTGGAAGTACACATTAGATTGCTTAGAAGGCGTTTACTTCATACTTCATTCTGTATACTTGTGCGGATACACTTTTGTATACGGAGAACTCAAGGTAATAAGTGTTCAACTGTGATACTTGTATTACAATAGAATAGTGTGGTTATTAGCGGTTTGATAAAGTCCATTCGGATTCGGGCGTCATTACTACAAATCCCAAGATAAGGTTCCCACGGACTTCATCAAATTTGTACACACCAAAGAGATGTTTTCCAGAAATATTGATCCATTCTATCCTTCCTCGGAGGAGGTAATGATTGAACAGTACTCGGCAGTGCTTTCGAACAGATGCAAAGAGATTCTTGTATCGTCTCCTCTGTGATGGACGAATACCCCATCTTGAGAGAATGAAACGATTAGCTAGATTGTTGCTAGATATCAAAACAGATTTTCTTCCCTTTCCCTCAGGCGTTGATGAATTTAGGAGTGTATCTTTCAAACAGTCAGGAATTGAATCTAAAACTGATGCGGTTGCCTCCGGTTCTCGGGTGATTGATTTGGTGGTGTGTGTACTATTTGTCAAGCCTGTTCAATGATTAATTCTTACCTGTCCTTAAGAGGACCTATAATTGCCACTTCACTGGATTAATATTAACAACAATTCTCAACGTTTAGAGGAGCCAAGATTGTGAAGAGGAAAGCGGTAATCCATGTGACTGGGATTGTTCAAGGAGTAGGATTCAGACCTTTTGTCTATCGCGTTGCCAAATCTCATTCATTGGTTGGATATGTCCTCAATCTTGGAGATGCAGGTGTTGAGATAGTAGTTGAAGGTAAAGAGAAACAGGTCCAAGAACTAATCAACAGTATCAAGAACGATTTGCCCTCAATTTCACGGATAGATACACTTGATATCGAGTGGACACATGCAGAAGGTGCCTTTTCAGATTTTCTGATCCATAAGTCATCTACCGTACGTAATGATGATGCAATTCCAGTTTTACCCCCGGATATTGCAATATGTAATGATTGTATAACAGACTTGTTCAATCCTAAATCTAGATGGTATCATTATGGATTCACATCATGTGCTGCCTGCGGACCAAGATACTCTACCATAACGGATCTTCCGTATGATAGGCCTAACACTACAATGATCGATTTTCCTCTGTGTGATACTTGTAATACAGGTTATACAAATCCATTGGATAGGCGGTACCATGCACAGACCACAGCTTGTGATTCATGTGGACCTAGATATCGTCTTGTGGACAAGGGAGGAAAAGAATTCACAGATAGGGACCCAATAGAAACTGTTGCAGGACTAATTGATAACGGTGCTACTGTTGCTCTTCAAGGAATTGGCGGAACACACATTGCCACCAAGACAAGTGATTCAGGACCAATAGAAATTCTACGAGAGAGAAAGAAAAGGTTTCAGAGACCCTTTGCATTAATGGTGAAGGATTTGGATATACTCAAGACTCTTGTTGATATCAATCAGCTTGAGGAACGGATCCTAACATCTTGGCGTAGACCTATTGTTTTAGCCCCTAGAAGAACCCTTGATTCTAGTGTATTACCATTAATACAAGAATCTGTTCTTGATTTGATTGCCCCGGGGCTCGATAGTATAGGTGTTATGCTACCATACGCACCAATGCATCACCTTCTCTTCAAGTATTCCGACGAGCCTGCATTAGTAATGACGAGTGCCAATCCTACTGGAATGCCTATGTATATTAATCCAGGAACTATCATGAAAGAGCTGGGTAATATTGTTGATTATTTCTTGGTTCATAATAGAAAGATTCACCAACGTGCAGATGATTCTGTTGTGAAACTTACAGATAAGGAAAATCCAGTATTCATTAGACGCGCAAGAGGATATGTTCCAGAGCCACTTGTATTCAATGGACCATGGAAGTCAATCAAAGTGTTGGGCGTAGGTCCGGAAGAGAAAGTAACAGGAGCACTATCAAAATCTGGTCGAGTGTACATGACGCAGTACATAGGTGATACTGATCAAGTAGAGAATATTGAGTTTCTAACACAAGCTATCGATCACATGAAGCATCTCTTGGATATTTCAAAACTTGATGGAGTTGCTTGTGATTTACACCCCGAATTTCTGAGCACAGATATGGCAGAACGAATCGCATCTGAAAACGATATTCCACTCTTTCGTGTGCAACATCATCATGCACATCTATCTTCTCTGATGGTAGATACTTTGATACCAATTAATAATCGTATTGTTTGTATTACAGCAGATGGCTATGGATATGGGGAGGATGGAGATGCTTGGGGTGGTGAGATTCTTGTTGGAGGTTTCAGAAACTATGAACGCAAGGGCGGATTGATGGTACATGATTATACTGGTGGAGATCTATCTGCTGTTTACTCATCAAGAGCTTTTCTCGGAATAGTGGATAAAGAGATAGGGAATGAAAAGATTCTCCAATTCCTGAGCTCGGCTGAAGTGTCCCCAGGACAGAAAGTTACAGCGGATATGTTAGAGATTCTCATTAAAGCGAGTGAAAGAAAAATAAATACTGTAAAGAGTTCAAGCACTGGAAGAGTTCTTGATGCTATTGCAGTCGCATTGGGTATTTGTACTCAAAATTCGTATGATGGTGAATGTCCAATGAAACTTGAAGCAGTAGCTCGAAAATCGGAATTCCAACTCAAGACAGAATTCGTCAAATCTGACTATGGTCCGGTCTTAGATACAACACAGTTACTACTACAGATAATAGAACATAGAGAGAAAGGAATGAGTCGTTCAGAGTTAGCATATGCAGCTCAATGGTCAATTGGTCAAAGTTTAGCAGAGATTGCATGTGAAGTTGCTCAAGATAAAGGGATACTTCATGTTGGATTTTCAGGAGGCGTAGCAGTCAATCGGATTATAACAAAAGCTGTTGCTGATCAAGTTCGAAAGAATAATCTCATGCCCATTCTTCATTCATTAGTTCCACCTGGTGATGGCGGAATTTCCGTTGGTCAAGTTGCAACAGCTGTGGCCAGGCTAACTGAGGAATAGTAGTAATACAAATAATACGATTATTAGATACTACTTCTCACTCTTTCTAATCCAATTTCAGCAGCGGTGGTATTAGTTTTCTCAAATTTTTTCGGGAAAGCTTCACGGATTGTTTGCATTGCTGAATCTTTACTAATTGGTACAAGATTGGTTCCAATTATTCCACCAAACATCACCATGTTCAGGGCCCGTGGGTTTCCTGCCTCTACTGCAATTTTATGAGCGTTTATCTCAATGATTTTATCTGTGAATTTCTTGATGGATGCTAATATCTCCTTATGATCTGGATATTCAGCTTTTCCCATAGAAACAGCAACAGGATATTGAACATGTGAGCTCATTAGCACATAACCACCCTTCTTCACAAGATGAATCTCTCTTAGTGTTTCAACAGGTTCAAAGCCTACAAGAAGATCTGCTGCACCTGCATCAATGATTGGTCCTTTCGCGTCGTCACCAATTCTAACCGTGCAGACTACATGACCGCCCCTCTGAGCCATCCCATGGATTTCTCCAACTCTCACATTCAGTCCTTCATGCAAGGCGGCCTTAGCAAGAAGCTCAGCAAGTGTAAGAACTCCTTGTCCACCTACTCCTGATATCGCAATATTTACTGTATTACTAGTATTACTAGGCATCTATTCAACCTCCCTCTTAATTGCTCCCTGTGGACAAACAGAAACACAAGTTCCGCAGAGATTGCATTGTGTCTCATCGATTACAGCCTTCTCTGTTTCTGGATCCATATACATAGCTGGACAAGATAGTCGATTGAGACAACGCTTGCAAGCAGTACATGCTTCCTGATCAACGTAATATTTTGGTGGAGTTTCACCTGCACGTCGGCGGTCAGCTGCTGTCAACAGAGCACATGCTTCCTTAGAAACCAACACAGCAGGACTATGATTCTCCCTTGCCCATTTGACCATCTCTCTTACTTCACCAACAAGACCTGCAATTGAATCGAAAGGATTGATTGTCTTGACATATTTTACACCGAGACCCTTGCATACTTCTTCGATATCTAGTGGTGTAACTTCTTTGCGCATTCCTGTAATTCCAGTTCCAGGATGAGGTTGATGACCTGTCATTGCTGTTGTTCGATTATCCAATATTACCAAACAAATTCGGTGTTGGTTATAGACTGCGTTGACTATACCTGGAAGTCCGGATGCGAAGAAAGTACCATCACCAATTGATGCAACAATGTCTTGATCAGTAACTTCTGCAAGTCCACAAGCTGTAGTTATTGAAGACCCCATATCAAATAGAATGTCTGCAGTTTCAAGAGGTGGTGCTATACTCAGAGTATAACATCCAATATCGGATGGATAGATGGCTTTCCCACGTGTCGCTGCACGAATTGCATAGTATGATGCTCGATGTGGACAACCTGCGCATAATAGAGGTGGTCTGGGTGGTAAATCGAGAACTGCATCAGATCTCTTATCGATATCTTCCCAGTTAATAGGTGTATTACAATCTTGAACCTTGCACAAAGCTTCCATAACAATTCGTGGGCTGTATTCACCAGCACGAGAGAAGAAACCCTGCTCTTTACCTAAGATTTCCACTGTTATTTTTTCCAGATGTGCTAGGCGCCTTGCGTGTGTTTCTAGATACGGTTCAAGCTCTTCAACTATCACGACTCTCTTGTGTTTTTTCAGAAGCTCAATTATTTTCTTCTCTGGGATTGGATGTGTGATTCCAAGTTTCAAAACTTCTGCTGAGAGATTCATTTCTAAAAGAGCTTCTTTCACATAATTGTATGCTACTCCGCTTGTTATGATTCCCAGGTCTCCTTCACCCTCGGTGAAGTTCAATGGACTAGTTTCCGAAACCTCACGGGCTTTCTCAATCTGTTCAAGTAACCATTGGTGTTGGACTCTTGCTACGGATGGTATTGGAACAAATCTGAAAGGATCTTTCTCAAACACTACCTTATCAGGAAGAGTTGGTATTGGTCCAAATTCAATAGGTGCTCTGGTATGATTAACTCGTGTTGTCGTTCTGAATAGAACTGGTAACTCGAATTGTTCTGAGAAGTCATATGCTTCAAGCAACATTGACTTGGCTTCTATAGGATCGCTAGGTTCCATCATAGGCATATTGCCCATCAGTGCGTAGTATCTACTGTCATTCTCATTTTGTGAGCTCCACATACTGGGATCATCTGCAACAACAATGACCATTCCTGCACGAACTCCAACATATGCAAGAGAGAAGAACGGATCTGCAGCAACATTGAGACCCGGTCCTTTACAGACCATCATTGATCGAACACCGGCGACTGCTGCAGCACCAGCAACTTCGAGTGAAACCTTTTCATTTGTACTGAATTCAAAGTAAAAATTTGGAATTTTTGGAGCCATGAATGTAAGATTATTCCCGATTTCACTACTGGGTGTGCCAGGATAGAGTGCAACTAACCTGACTCCAGCCTCAACTACTCCCCGAGCAATAGCTTCGTTTGCAAGCAAGAGTACTTTCTTTCCTGGAGTGTCTTCAAGTAATTCTAGAGGTTTTGCCAATCACAGATCCTCCATGTTCTAGCGTATGTCGACGAGCATCATTTAGTTGTGTAATAGTCTTGTGGTAATGGAAATGAGTGATAGTGATATTTCGAACACGTGTTCCAAACTTTTGCTCACAATGATCTCAAGTATTAGTTGTATTACATTTCTACTTCGTTATTAGAACACGTGTTCCAATACCCATCAGACCCCTTTGTTTCCACTAGAGAATATCAAACATTTATCTATTAAATTCGCAAACGGTAAGTATAAATAGCTGTTTTAGCAGCTCTTATTTATCTCCATTTTTATTATACATTATTGATCGCTCGAAATCACTACATTTTTCCTTTTTTGCAGTGGAAATGAAGGGGTGTTATCCAGATATTGCCAGAAACTTATTGATATTCATGTTGGGATAATAGTAACTAGAACACGTGTTCCAAATATCAATGGAATAGACTTTACAAAATCTCTTGAACAATCTCATACACTCTAAGACTAAGAATATCTTTGTAGATTGAAAATAGACTTTCAAACAACATTCGTGATTCTTCTGGTACTAGAATAGCTGAATCTGCAACAGCTTTGGATCCCACACACTCATCTAAGAGACCTGGTTTTCTTTTCTCCTTGATACCTGATTTTGTTTTCCAGGTGTAAGTATACCCATAGAGCTCTTTGGTAAATGCCACGCGACGTGCATTGGTACGTCTTGCTTCTTTACAATCATATAGGTAGAGATACGACGACATTCTCCAGACACCAATCAAAGAACACATGTTCCAAGATTTCAACTTGTGTAATACAATCAATACATCTGTGGCCTACAGGAAAGGTTAAAGCGTAGGTGTCTTGGCCTCGCTCTCAGCACACCATCACTCCTATTGGGGAATAATCGGAGGAAAAATAGTTGAATCGCATTGGTCTACGAAAGGAAGAAAAAGCGTTTGAAACGAGAATTGCACTCATACCTGAACATGTGAAATCACTATCCGATAAACATGGCATTAAATTTGTGATTGAACCCAGCAATCAACGTGCATTCACAGAAGAAGAATTCGAAAGTGTTGGTGCTACAGCTAACCCTCTGAAGGGAAGTGGTGTCCCCGTAGTCCTCGGTATCAAAGAGATGCCCATAGATTTCTTTGAAAAAGATGTGGTCTATTTCTTTTTCAGTCATACAATCAAGGGTCAGAAGTACAATATGCCCATGCTTAGACACATAATGGCAACTGGATCTACATTAGTTGACTATGAACGAGTAGTAGATGACAAGGGGCGGCGCTTGATTTTCTTTGGTAATTGGGCCGGAATGGCTGGTATATCAGATACATTTCGTGTACTTGGAAACCGTTTAGAAGTTGAAGGTATTCAACCCAATCCATTCAATGGAATGCGGACAACACTTGAGCTCAAGGGACTTGAAGCTGTGAAAGAAGAATTCAAGATCCTTGGAAAACGAATCCAAGAGCAAGGAATTCCTGAAGAACTTGCACCATTTGTTGTGGGTTTTGCAGGATATGGCAATGTATCTCGCGGAGCTCAAGAGCTCTTTGATTTACTACCCCATGAAGTAGTTGAACCAGAAAATCTTCAAGATCTGGAACCAAAACGTAACTTGTTGTACAAATGTGTCTTCAAAGAAGAAGATATGGTAGAACCTAAAGACCTGTCAAACAAGTTTGAACTACAGGACTACTACAAAACAGGAAAGGCAGGTTACAACGGTGTGTTTCATAATTATGTTCAGTATCTTACAGTTATTATGAACTGTATTTACTGGACGAACAAATATCCTCGGCTAATATCAAAGGATTTCATTCGTGAACATTGGAAAGAAGAATCCCGTAAACTTCGTGCAATAGGTGACATCTCTTGTGATGTGGGTGGTGCTATTGAGTTCACACTCGATTGTACAACTCCTGCTGATCCTGCATTTGTCTATCTCATCAACGAAGATCGAGCCGAACTTGGTGTAAAAGGCAATGGTCCAGTAATCATGGCTGTCGATAATCTACCATGTGAACTTCCACGCGAAGCATCTGCTTCATTTGGAGAAACCTTACTCGATTTCATACCTGCACTTGCCAAGGCAGATTTCAAAGCGTCTTTCGAAGAACTGGACTTACCACGGGAAATCAAAGATGCTGTCATTGTATATCGAGGCGAACTAACAAAGAATTACGAATATCTCAATCAATACCTGAAATAGGGAGACATTAAAGATGAAGAAAGTGCTATGTTTGGGCGCCGGGCTTGTAGCTCGTCCGTTTATCCATTATCTTAGTGAACATGGCTTCCATGTAGTGGTTGCCAGTAGGACCAAAAGTAAAGCTGAAAGTTTGATAGAAGGCTGTGCGAATGCTGAAGCTGTTGCTTTCAATATCGCTACAGACGATAAGCTTCTTGAAGACTTGACCACCAAAGTTGATCTTGTTTGCTCTTTGCTTCCTTACACATTCCATGTCAAGGCTGCCAAAGTCGCAATCAAACACAAGAAGTCATTCTGCACCACATCATACATTTCAGATGAGATGAAAGCATTAGAAAATGAAGCAAAGAATGCAGGAATCATACTCTTGAATGAGTGTGGAGTTGATCCTGGCATTGATCATATGAGTGCCATGCAGATAATTGATCATGTGCATAACAACAATGGCAAAATTGTTAGTTTCACATCTTTCACAGGCGGTCTTCCTGCACCTGATGCGAATGATAACCCCTATGGATACAAACTCTCTTGGAGTCCTCGAGGAGTATTACTTGCTGGAAGAAATAATGCACACTTTCTACGTGATGGAAAAGAGGTTAAAATCCTAGGAGCTGATTTGTTTCAGAACTGTGAACCCATGGAAGTTCCCGGAATGGGTACATTCGAGGGTTATCCGAACCGAGATAGTATGTCCTACATCGACATCTACAACATAAAAGAAACTAAAACAATGCTCAGAGGAACCTTCAGGAATACCGGATGGTGTGAAACTCTCGATAAAATTGCAGATTTAGGTCTACTCGATATAGAAGAACGGTCTCTAAGTGGTATGACTTATGCTGATGTAATGAGAGAATTGACATCAGCTGGAAAAGGTGATCTCAAAGAGGCGGTTGCAAAATTCTGTAAAATTGGTACGGACAGCATGGTTATTTCGCGGTTTGAGTGGCTTGGATTATTTGAAGAAAGAGAGATAGATTCCAAAGTAAACACACGACTTGATGCACTATGTACTCTCTTTGAGGAGAAAATGAACTATGCACCTGGAGAGCGTGATATGATTGTCATGCACCACGAGTTCATTGCTGAATATCCCGATAAGAAACAGAAGATAACATCAACAATGGTTGATTATGGCATTCCCAATGGAGATAGTTCCATGTCAAGAACAGTTGCACTTCCTGTTGCCATTGCTAGCAGGATGATACTCGAAGGTCGAATCAATCTCACCGGTGTTCATCGTCCTATCATTCCTGAAATCTATGAGCCGATTTTAGAAGAACTTGCTGCACTAAATATTTCCCTTGAAGAACGCACTTTCGACTTGTAATACCATTAATATTGGAAAATTTGTATGCAGAAGAGTATCCAGCTAATCCCTGACTTGCATCTGGATAGCTGCTAAGAGCTCTTCTGCTCTTTCTGTTTCTCTCAAAACTTCTTTAATCTCTGTTTTGAGACGATATGTATACCCTGATCTATTTCCATAACGTTCAAGGTGTCCTTTACTATGGTTCCACATTCGTGCAAGATAGGTAGAAGCTGTACTCTTTGGAAGATTTTCACTGAATGAATCTTCATAAATTTCTGCAACATCAAGAGAAGAGAATTTCCCATGCTTGAAGGATGCGTATATGATCACTTGCATCTTTTCGAAGTTACTCATGGACTCTAATCGGGTTTCATCAAAGCCTGTTTCTGAAATTTCATCAACAATTTCTTCAAAGATGCAGCCTGTACTTGTTTCAAGGAATACCTTGAACTTGGCAAACATTTCTTCTATACTGCCGCCCTTGACTTGAAAACTAGACTCTTCTCCCATCGTTGCATCTGATACAAGAATCTTGAAATCAAAAGGCGCTTCTGTCAATGATAGGATCTTTTTGAATCTATCAAGTGCTTCAATAGGGCTCACATACTTGCACTGGAAAATCTCACGAAGCCCTGGAGCTGAACTATATGTGAATTCATAGACATAATTTGTTCGTTCTCCATCGTTCACATTTTTCACCTATCACTAACTATCTTATTCACATCAAGATAGTATTGCCATCCAAATAAGTGTGAGTATGTGAATTGAATATACGTAGATAAGAGCTACATAGGACGTCTGCATAGATATAGAACACGTCCCCCTCGTTTTTAGTGTGCTCACGTCCTGTATAACCTTGTAACGGATAAAAAAGCATTATGAGGCCTTTATTTACAAAAATAAGGTACTTCTCCAGCCTGTTCACTATTCACTGTTTTATGTAGTGTGTGAATGAGGTAGTAAGCATTTCATATGTCCGCTTACTTAGTTCCACTGGAAACGGAGGGGTGTGTCTATTCACAAGTATAAGAAGATATATCGAAGCCGATTCTTCTTCAAGAAGCAAGCAAAAGGCTGTTTTTCCCAGAGTATTCACAATTATGGCGCCATTCACACTAAAACTATGTGAATTTGTGTTTATGAGAAACATGCTTGTGAGTTTATATTGGGACTAAGTAATCAGATGGATTCTCTCCCAGAACTAATTGTTGATAGTTTTCACCTGTTTTACTATCAATTACATTCTCAAATCTACCCCTAGCTCTTACAGACATACCACTTGAAACTTGCTCTGTGAATCGCCCTCTATAACTGACAAGTTGTTTGAGCTTTGGAAGATCTAATGATTCCACTTGATATGTACATGGAGTAAATATTGAGTTTCGATCTTTAATTACCGAACATTGAACTTCCCTAGTTTTCAAGTTCTCAGTCATGATTTGTCCAAAAATCTCTCTATCATCTTGAGGACGTTTTACTAATCTAATGAAGAATTGATGTGATTCAAAAACACCTTGCAAGATTTTCGTACTTTCAATCCTATGAAGGAGTTCGTAATGCTCGGTTAAATTACCCCATCTAAATAAGACATGAGCATCCAGAAGTTCTCCATCGTAACGCTCTAACCTTGGAATCTTGTCAAATTTCTTTCTTAATCTATTGTAAAATTTCCTACATGTGGATTCACCATATACAACTAGGTCAATATCTGATGTTTCTGTTGCGACACCTACAAGTTGGGATCCGGTAACACCTATTTCCGTTCTGTTTATTCCAGTATTATCAAGTAACAATTCAACTAGATTAGATGTTGCTACAGAAAGTGCCCTCTTATCATTTCGAATCTGGTCCATATGTTCAATGGGATTAAGCACTTCTACTATCTTATTTCGTGGAACTGCTTGTAAAACCCTACCATGAGTTTTACTGAACCACAAATATTCTAAGAACCCATTACTGAGATATTCCTCTCGCTCTCGAAGATTGTAAATCTTCCTAAAACTTGAATCTAAATTTGGTACATACCTTACATAAGCAATAATCCGATCATGGGGATGTACCACTCCTTTTACTTCAAATATCAGATTATCCGAGGTTTTGATGAAATATCCTTCTACAAGTTTATCTTCCACTCTTATCACCTGGTTAGGATATAGTATGGTATTAAAGCAGTTTACCCTACAACAATGGTATAATGACAGATTGGTTAGACATCAAATCAGACTTCGGTATTTATGAAGAGAATCCCAATCTTGCATTTTTTGATTCAGCAAGTACTACACTAGTACCTAAAGTTTCAGTAAAAACAACAACGAATTTTCTTGACAACGTAGTTGTTTCTACTCGCCGTGGAGCACACAAATTCGCAGTGAAAGGCAGTAGTATTGTTGAGGACACTCGAAAATCCTTAGCAACATTTCTCAAGAGTGAACCATCATCACTTTCTTTCCAAAAATCAATACCCTCAGCTGTTGCGTCACTAATGTTCGGATATGATTGGAAACATAAAAAGAAACAGAAAGTCATTATCTCCCAAAATGAAGAAAACTCAGTATTTGTTTCAGTACTAAGAGCTGCTGAAATTCTTGGTCTTGAAGTCACAACAATACCAATTGATAATAATGGTTCTATTTCTTTAGAATCTCTAGAGCAATCAATAGATGACAAAACAGGAATTGTTGCTATTGGGCATACTCTCCCGGGAATTGGAACTATGAATCCAATACCTGAAGTTGCAGACATAGTTCATGAACATGATGCAATACTATTAACAGATGCAACAAGATCAATGGGATTGATACAAGAGTTTCCAGTTACTCTTGGGTGCGACGTTCTTCTTTTCTCTGCAAATATCGGTTTCATGGCACCACCAGGATTAGCTATCCAATGGATATCCCAGACAACAGAGGACAATCATATACCGGGGATACTGGGAGGATTTTCTGTATCTGATGTAACAAAAACAACATATGATACTGCTTTTCAACCAGACAAATTTGAATCAGGGTATATCAATGTTCCAGCAATTGCAGGACTTGGTTCTTCAATCGAATATCTCACTGACCTTCACACAAAGGGTCTATCACATCATATCGCAGATTTATCTAGATATATGAAGAAACGGTTAATGGAGATAGCTAATCTGACACTTTATGGAAATCCAAGTGACACAAATACTATTTTTGGTTTCAATCTTGGAGACCCCTCTGAGGTAGGTTGTCATGATATTGCACTATTCTTGGACGAATCTAATATTGCAGTAAGAAGTGGACTTGTTTGTGCACATCCATTGATTCAATCACTCACAGAAGACGGTCTCATACAAGCATCAATTCATGGATACAATTCAATTAGTGATATTGATCGGCTTGCTGACACTCTTATTACAATCTCTAAGGAATTACTGTAATTTTATATCAATGCAAAACTTGGGGGAAAGAATACAAAGTACTGAACAGTGATTGCTAGGAGTATTCCACTAAACACTAACCCCTTTCCTCTTTTTTGATTCACTTCAGTGAACCATAGAATCGCACCTATCAAAACAACAATGAATGACGAAACATTCCCAATAAAGATTAGAAAATCCCAAATCTCAGCAAAATATCCTGCGATCAAGTTTGTAAAGTCTACAAGTGGGCTTAGAATCTGGAAGAACATACACTTTTCCTCATACAATAGTCGTACCTATTGATGATTTAAAGTCCTCAAAGAACAGTAACTGACTTTGCAAGATTGCGAGGCATATCTGGATCATACCCTTTTCTTAGTGCCATATAATAGCTAAATAGTTGGAGAGGTACAATGAACACCATTGTTGAGAACTCTGGTTCAATATCTTCGGGTATTGTAAACACGAATTTTGAGAGACTTTCTAATTCTGTATCGTCTTTGAGAATTACGGAAACTACAGATGCTCCTCGTGCTTTCATCTCCATAATGTTTCCAATCATTCTACTTCGAGTTTTATCGTTTGGTGCTACAAAGATTACAGGAAATCCATCTTCAACGAGTGCTATTGGTCCGTGTTTTGACTCGCCCGCAGAGTATGCTTCAGCATGATTGTAAGCTATTTCTTTCAACTTCAATGCAGCTTCTTCTGCAGTTGCAATTGACACTCCCCGACCCAAGAAAAGAAGACTTGTTTTATCATAGAGTTCACCAGCAAGTCTTCTTGATAACTCTTCATTTCTTGAGATAGTTTCAGATACTATTTCAGGTATCCTTTCCAAACATTTTCGTTTAGTTTCAATACTTTTCAAATCTGTGAACCCAGTTAATTCTCCAAGAGCTAGTGCAATCAAAGCAAGGGACGTAAGCTGAACCATGAAGGTCTTTGTGGCAGCTACTCCAATCTCTGGTCCTGCTTGTGTCAAAATCGTATGATCTGCAAGACGAGTAATTGAGCTTCCTACAACATTTGATATTGCAACTATTTTGACTCCCCGTTCCTTTGCATACTTGACAGCAGTAATAGTGTCAGTAGTTTCTCCAGATTGAGTAATTGCTATGATGCAATCCCTATCTGTCAAAGATCCATATACTGTGTCCGAGAAATCACTGGCGAGTTCGAATGTTGGAAGTACTCCTGCAATTGATGCAAACATGTGTCGACCAGCTAAAGCCGAATGACCAGAAGTACCCATGGCCAACATAAAGACCCTATCAGATGAATGGATTATCTTTGCAGCCTGTTTGATTATATCCTCCTTGAGTCGTAGCGTGTTCCTTATGGCGTCTGGCTGTTCGTGTATTTCCTTGAGCATAAAATGTGGATAGCCACTTTTCTGCGCTTGATCTGCAGTCCAGCTAATCTCAATGCTATCCCGTTTAATCTCACTCCCATCTGACAAACTTTCTATTCGTACTTCATCACTAGTCAGACACGCAATCTCTCCATCAAGAAGAAGAATCATATCATTTGTCATGGGTAAAAATGCTGGGATATCAGAGGATACATACGAAACATTTTCCTTTCTACCAATAACTAACGGATTTCCATCGCGAGTACATACAATTTTGTTTTCCTCTTCTTTTGTACTCATTACAACAATTGCATAAGTTCCTTCAATTCGTTTTGTTACTTCCTTGACTGCTTCTACTAAATCCATACCATCTTTCATATAATCTTCGAGCAAATGAGGAATTATCTCGGTATCAGTTTCAGACCTAAACTTGTGACCCTTTGCACTAAGTTCCTTTCGCAGTTCCATGAAGTTTTCAATTACACCATTATGAACTACTGCAATTTCATTCTTACAATCAAAATGCGGATGTGAATTCAGCATGGATGGCGCTCCATGGGTTGCCCAACGTGTGTGACCAATGCCTATTGATCCTGGCATCTCATCAAGGTCAAGTTTTCGATGAACTTCTTCGACTTTCCCCTGGTCTTTCTTAATGTACAATTTGTGCTTTTCAATTGTTGTTACTCCAACAGAATCATAGCCTCTATACTCAAGTCGTTTGAGTGCTTGATGTATAAATGGAGCAACATCACCACGCTTTTGAACTACACCAATAATACCACACATAAGCTGAATTCCTCAGAGGAGAATACGTAAGACTTGCACAATTGTGCAAAAAGGCTTTGTATCATGCGAAAAACGCACTGAGTCTATCCAGTTAGTTCAATCTCAATATATACTGAGTCAGGAATTCTAACACGCATTATCTGACGAATAGCTCTTTCATCAGCATCAATATCAATGAGTCTTTTATGAACACGCATTTCCCATTTATCCCATGAGCTAGATCCCTGACCACAAGGAGTCTTTCGTGTGGGAATTACCATCCTACGAGTAGGTAGTGGTATTGGGCCTGCCATTCGGACACCGGTCTTTCGAGTAATTCTCTTAATTTGATTACAGACTCCATCCAGATGTTCTGTACTCGTACTTGACAATCGAATTCGTGCTCTTTGAGTCATGTATAAATCACTCTCTGCTTTAAGAGGTGTCCAAGGCTACGGAAATTGAATCGGATAAAAAGCTTGTCTTGTGAATGAAATATCACCATTAAATGATAACGTCCATAAGTGTGGCGCTCGCTCCTGATAAAATGTGTTTCAATTGGAGAATCTAGTGATTGTTAAATTAGGAGGTTCTGTGATCACTCACAAAGAATCGTCACCTCCCGCAGTTAACGAGAAACATCTTAGTCGTATCGTGAAAGAGCTCGCGGTTCATAATGGCAAGTTGATAATAGTTCTTGGTGGTGGTGCACATGGCCATCAAGCAGCTCATAAACATGGTTTTGGAAATCCTGATGCGTCTCCCAAACAACTACTTGCAGGAATTCCAGAAATTCGTCATAATATGTCTCTTCTTACATCAAAAGTAGAAAAGGAGTTGAATGTTCAGGGGATTCCCGGAGTAGTGATTTCCCCTTTCATGTTTGTAACACTACGCGATAATCTGATAGATCACTTCCCAACAAAGATAATCAAAGAAACATTGAACGCTGGCACCGCTGTGATTATTCATGGGGATGTATGTTTTGATGAAACAAAATCCGTATCTATTCTAAGTGGTGATACAATTGCAAAATATCTTGCAGAACAGCTTAGTCCTAAAGCTGTTTTCATTGGCACAAATGTAGATGGTGTTATGGATGATAACCCAACAGTGAATCCAAATGCAAACCATATTCCTCTCATCAACAATTCAAACAAAAATCAGATACTTTCACTAACAGGACCATCTTCCAGTACTGATGTAACTGGAGGAATGACTAAGAAAATCACCGAGCTTCTAAATCTCGCAAGTCAAAACGTGGATATTGTAATCTTCAATTTACTTGTTACCGGTCGTTTAACCGCACTATTTGAAAATGATTCTGTAATATGTACTAGAATCCAATTTACCTAGGTCACAAGAGCAGAAACATTATCATCCATCGTTTTAATTATCAGATTTCTAGGAGTAACTACACTATCTTCAAGATATTCTGAAGCTGTGAGAATACATACAACCTTTGATGATTTACATGTCCTGCAAGCTACATCACTATGTAAATTCAATAAAGTACTCAGCTGCTGCTGATTCGGAAAAATCACATACGAAGTATTGTTTGCACAGAGATCATAATATCCATGATTACGAGAAACCTTTGAATGATGCTTCTTAAGCTCAATCTCTATAATTTGCGTTGCTGCCTCTTTTAATCTTTTTAATATTGATGAGTTAACTATCCACAGACCTTGCTCCATTTCAATGACTTTACTTTCAGCATTAGATCGTAAAGCAATCAATACTTCATCTGCTAAAAGCTCAGTCAAAGCTCTTCTTCCCTCATCAATAGTTAGAGGAGCTGATCTTCCTTTATGAGATTGGAGCGCAGTAGTTTCAATGAAATCAAGAAGCACTTCCCACTTTATTTGACCATTTGATAAATCTACAAAATCTTGAATTAGCCCAAACCATAATCGTATCTGGATGGCTCTGCTTGTTGCAGGACCTATTTCATGCATTGCACCAATAAGACCCATATCATCATCAACTTCAGCAGCACTCTCATCATGACTATATCTCTGATTCAGATTCTCAATCATTGAATCCAATGAGCTTGGGAATGCAGAAACAACACTTACTGCATCAAATTCTTCAAATTTATCTAATAGTTCTCTGAGTTTAGCAGCTGCAACACTTCCCCTGACAACAACAAATAATTCACTAATCCCATTTCTGAGCATTTCCATATAATGCCGAATTTTAGTCATGGTAGTTTCCATTGATGAAGCTCTCAAATGCTGAGGTAGAATAACAATAGCTTTTTCTTCGATAATCATATCGGGCCAATCTGATTGCTTCTTTTTTGTAGTTTTATCCTGTTCTATACCTAATTTATTGGAAATGTATTCTACAATGACCTTTCGAATGGCTTCTAATCCATTATCAGGAAGTGTAAAGACAAAGCCACCGGGAACCAACGATAGGGCCTCACGTTCAATAGTACCCAACGTGACTAAATCTCTTATGACTTCTGAAATATCATCTTCCATTACAGTTGGATCAAGTGAAGTCAATAACTCCCGAATCTCTTGTTCTGTTGACATTTCTGCTGAAGCCAAAAAAGCAACAACGTGATTTCCAAAACGTCCGACTCTATCAAAAACGACAGTCTGTGCCTCTGTTTCAGGAATTTGATTTTCTTTTGGTTGATTTCCCACATCTTCAATGGAAATTGTATCCTGCCCCAAAACTGGTTCCATCTCAAGAAGCGTTTCATCCTCTAATTCATGCTTTGTTTCTTTTTTATCCAGAATAATTTTGTCAACAAACGGTTTCGTCGTAATTTCAAAAGTTTCAGAATTAGGAATAGAAACTAAGGCTCGACCACGCTTCATATTCCGTAAGTAAGTTTCTTGTTCTTCATTTAGAGATAGGAACTTACCTCCAGTTTGATTGTCATAAGGCAGCCGAAATACAATTTTTGTTGCAGTATTTGCAAGAATATTTGATGAGATATTAGGTCGTGTTGAAACTACAATGACTCCTTGACCTGTAGCACGTTGTAGCAAAACCATTGATTCGCCAGTAGTGACATCAGCAGAGGAGTGTTTGGAATAACTTTCAGGTACTAAGTTATTTGCTTCTTCAAGAACTACAATATGATGTAAACCTGGAACAATACCCCTTTTCATAGCACCTTCGAAAATTCGTTTAGCAATGAGATTGTAAAGTATCCGTGCTGAATCCATCCCCCCAATTCTTGCAACATAGCTCAAATCGAGAATAATCCGTTTTTGTAAGAGGCTTGAAATATCGATTGCTTCGGATCCTCCTCGAAGGATTTCACCAAGTGGTTCTTGAAATAATATCTGAAGACGATTGAGAAGAGCATCCCTAGTCATATGCCCAATACGGTCATTTGAAGAAATCTCTGTTATCATCTTAGATAATGACTGAACTGAGTTATTCTCTTCAAGAGAATCAGACAGTTTCATCACAGATTCCCTAAGTAATCGCTCCATTGCTGGAGATAGTTGTGACGACTCTCCTCCTTTTTCTTTAAGTAATTCTTTCAACATGATGAATGTAGAATATGCAGAACCTTCAGTATTTCCAGTGTTGGAATCCATAAGATTAATCACAAATGAAGTATCGAGCCCAGGACGTAAGACAGTGATATCACTCGTATTTTGTCCTACTAGTCCTGTATATTCTGACCCTTTTATGTCAAAAATACACCAAGGTATGTCTGTTTTATCACTAAGTTGAGCAATAAGATGTTTCACTAAAGTTGTTTTTCCTGTACCTGTAGCACCTAAAACCGCTACATGTTCTCTAAGCCATTCTACTCTCAATCCAGCACTTGAAAAAGGTCTACCCTCAAAAATAGTATCCCCAACAACAAGATCCTTGCCCAAAGATTCATGTGAAGGAATCTGGAATATAGGTGCTGTTTCTGGTCCAATTACTGGTAGATTCCTGACCGGTGTATTGACAAAAGATACAAGTCTACTGACATGTATTCTTTGTTTTTTAAGATGGGATTTTGAGAATAATCTAAGAGTAATTCTTCGTGTAATTTTTCTGGTATCTAATCTAAACGAATCATGACCCCCCCATATTGAAAGAATCAGTCCTCTAACACCTTCTTCAGTTACAACAATGTCACTAAGCGGGTTTGGTTTTATAACGAAATATACTGTTGAGTCAAACCATCCAATATCATCCTGAATCTCC
>JABCSP010000035.1 GCA_018238825.1 Candidatus Thorarchaeota archaeon
TGGGAATCATATTGAAGAGACCTAGAATGGAATTGATTATAATTCCATATTGAATTAGGTACAGCATTGGTTGAGAAGCTAGACCATATGTGAAAATCGTTACGATGACAAGCCCTATTGCCATTATAAAATTACTCAGAGGGCCTGCAAGATTTGTTTTTGCATTGTCTTCAGTACTTGATGTGCCGCTTGTGTGTACAGTTCCGGTTCCAAATATTGGTACTGAGAATAGAATAGCAATTGCAGATAGGTAGTACCCCATTGTGGTCATTCTAAACTCAGACCACATTCCATAATGCTGTGCTACAAATTTGTGAGCTAACTCATGACCGATGAAAGCTAGCAGGAAAATCAAAATCATTCCAACAGGGACCCACCAGAAGGGGCCACTCATATACCAGGTAAAACGGGAGAGTGCATAAGCAATTCCATAGGGCGAACCCAACATAGAGATTCCAACAAGTGCAACCAATATACAGGCAATGAGGAGGTGTTTCAATTCAGTACTCGAAAAGCGTTTCTTTCCCGACCTTCGTCGTGGCTTCTTCTTCCTCTTTGGTATAACGGATGACCATGTCTGATTGTCTTTGTATTCATCTCCACCTACCGAATCAGACACTCTTCTTTTTGCTTCATCTTGCACCTGCTGCATTGCAGGACAACCATGACCTTCTGGAAGTCTATGATCTCCACAATACACACCTTTGCAATACGGGCATATGAAGCATAGATCTTCTTTGCCACAGAGAGAGCAATTTGTCATTGAACCACCTATATAGTTGCTTTGTATTTTGAAATTGAGCTAATATATTCGTATTCCTAGTGGACCATTTACATTTCAAGGTAGCAAACCTGTGATTTTTGCAAAGTCTTAAGAGGCGGAATTTCATGGCGGCATATGCCGGGACGCACGGAGAGTAATCACGTGGACTATGACGTAGCAATCGTTGGTAGTGGACCAGCTGGGATTTTTTGCGCTCTAGAACTGATTCAGCATAATCCTGAACTCAAAGTAGTGATTATTGAGCGCGGGAAGAGCATCGAGAAACGCAACTGTCCTAATTCAGATGCTGCACCTGGTTGTAAGAAATGTAATCCATGTGACATTCTTGCGGGATGGGGCGGTGCTGGATCTTTCTCTGATGGAAAACTGACAATCTCCACACAGGTTGGGGGCTGGTTAGATGAGTTTATCGGGAACAAACGCCTAATGGAATTAATCCAGTATGTAGATGGCAAATACGTTTCTTACGGTGCACCGTCAAAGATCTATGGTTCACAAGATGATGCCGTTGAAGAGTTCTCACAAAAAGCTGCTCTGATTGGAATGGAGTTAATCCCGCAGCAGGTTCGACACATGGGTCGTGAAGGATGTATCGAAGTCATGGGGAAGATGTACGATGATGTCCTTAAACATGCCACAGTACATTTCAATACAGAAGCAAAAGATATCCAGATAAATGGTCACTCAGTTCAGGGTCTCGTTACAAATGGTGGTGATTCAATAACGGCCAAGTATGTGGTTGCTGCACCTGGTCGAGTGGGTAATGAGTGGCTAGCAAAACAAGCTGAGCGACTGGACCTGCATACCGAGAACAACTATGTGGATATTGGCCTACGAATAGAGATCCCAGAACCTGTCATGCATGAGATTGCTGAAGCACTCTATGAACCAAAATTGATATACTACTCAAAGGAGTTTGATGATAAGGTTCGTTTATTCTGTTTCAATCCTGGTGGTGTAGTCACAACAGAGTACTATGATGAGATTCTCACGGTCAACGGTCAATCCTTTGCAAACAAGAAAACACCAAACTCCAATTTTGCCCTTCTTGTGTCAACTCGATTTACTGCTCCTTTCAAGGAACCAATTGCTTATGGTCAATCTGTTGCGGGGATGGCGAATATGCTAGGTGATGGAGTTATTGTTCAACGATTGGCAGATTTGAGGAGAGGAAAGAGAAGTACCAAGAAACGCATAGCGAGAAGTCCAGTAAAACCCACATTACTCAGTGCTTCACCAGGAGACCTTAGCTTTGCACTTCCATATCGACATCTGAGCTCGATATTAGAAATGCTTGATGCATTGGACAAACTATGTCCTGGCGTAGCAGGCGCAGGAACTCTTCTTTATGGTGTGGAAGTCAAATTCTATAGTTCTCGCCTGAAGCTAAATCAGAATCTTGAATCCGAGATTTCGAATCTCTATGCCGCAGGTGATGGGGCAGGAATCACTCGGGGTCTCATGCAAGCCTCAGTTTCTGGTGTTCTCATTGCAAGGGATATACTCCAGAAAGAAAGTGTCGAGGTAAACTCTTCCTAGAACAAATTTTACCTATGATCCACCTCAAATGGGTAACAAATCATCGTTATCCATTTTTCTTTCTCACAACAATTATGACTATTATCACTACAATTGCAATTCCTGTTCCTGCGAATGCCAGAATCAATATCATATCATTTGTTTCAGTGGTTGTGGTTGTGGTTGTGGTTGTGGTTGTGGTTGTGGTTGTGGTTGTAGTTGTAGTTGTAGTTGTAGTTGTAACCGGTATAACTACCACAAACACTGTATCAGTTGCAGAGTTTCCACCTGCATCAGTCACCATGATGGTGTAGTTGTACGTTCCAACACTCAGTCCATCTACAGCGATTGCAATAGACTCTGAACTTGAGTTCCACAATCCTGACTTAATCTGTATATCATTTTTGTAGATGGTAAAGGTTTGTGGGTTAGCATCCGAGGGATGCCATGTAAGTACGTGTCCTGTGGTAAACTCATCAAATTCCATATTTGCTGGAGAATCAACGGTTGGCAATGAAGCATCAGCTACAATCACTAGAACCTCGTTGTTGGCTATGTTTCCGCCAATATCAGTCACTATTATGGTGTAATTGTACGTTCCAATACCCAGTCCATCAACAGAGATTGTGATGACCTCGGAGCTTGAGTTCCATGCACCTGACTTGACTAGTATTTCATCTCGATAGATAGAGTAATCCACTGGATGCAAATCAGAAGGATCCCATGTTATTGAATAACCTGTAGCAAACTCATCATACTCGACGTTTGAAGGTGAGTCTATAGTGGGGGCTGTACCATCGACAACGGTTACGCTTACCTCATCAGTAGCAGAGTTATCATCCACATCAGTCACCATGATGGTGTAGTTGTATGTTCCAATGCTTAGTCCCTCCACAGATATCGTGATGACCTCAGAGCTTGAGTTCCACAATCCTGCCTTAACTGATATCCCCTCTCGATAGATAACATAGCTCTCAGGATGATCATCACTTGGACTCCAAGTTATTGATTCACCACTCGCGCCCTCTGAGTACTCTACATCTGACGGACTGTCTACTGTTGGGGCTCCAATCATATCCCACACATATGGGTAGTTGTCCACACTCCCTGCGGTCCCTGAAATCGAATATGTTCCCGTGCCGCCATAGTCTTTCCAGTAGTTACCCACTGAAACACCGTCATCCCAATTGTTGGATACACCTACGTCGCGACCATTATACAATCCATTGTCACCAAGTCGGTTCATATAGAGCGTACTGTACCTACAGTCGCTCTCTAGAGTTATACCACATTCTGAGTTACTGGATACGCTGTTATATGTCAAAGTACAGTTTTCCGAGTTGTCCAGTGAGAATCCATGAGCTACATTGCTTGTGGCGGTGTTGTTCGTCAGAGTACAGCCACTAGAGTTCCATAGATTGAAACCATCAGCTAAGTTAGTGATAGCAGTGTTGTCTTTCAGAGTACAATTGGCTGAATCAACTAAACGGAATCCTTCAAAGTTGTTTGATGCGGTATTGTTCATCAAAGTGCAGTTTACTGAATCAACTACGTACAGTCCATAGTCTGAGTTACCAGATGCGATTGTGTTCAAGAGGGTGCAGTTGGTGCAGTAGCCCAGCTGGACTCCCTTTGAGATATCATTGAAGACTCCACCCTCCACTGTGACCTCTGAACAATTGGCAAGGATTACTTGGCTATACTGAGAGCCATCAATCGTACCGCTCGTGAGGTTTTTGAAATATCCTAGAGGTTTATCGTTCACAGTGTTGTCTGTTACACTGTGGAGCCAATGTGAAACAATCTCCCCACTTATGGCTAAATCATTGTCAACAAAAGTATTGTACGTCATAGAGCAGTTGATTGATTCCGACAGGTGTACACCACCATGTAGGTTGCTGGATATGGTATTGCTAGTTAGGGTGCAGTCGTCTGATAACCATACATTGACACCAAAACCGGTGTTGGTTATTGTGTTATTTGTTAGAGTGCAGGTATCTGCATAATACAGATCGATGCCATAATTTACATTACTAGACGCGGTATTATTATTCAGAGTGCAATAATCCAGGAAATTCAATGAGAAACCAGTTAAGTAGCTGGTTGCAGTGTTGTTCGTTAGAGTGCAACTGTCTGAAGAATATAGGAAGAATCCTGTACTGTAAGTGGACGCAGTGTTGTTTGTCAGGATGCAGATATCAGAAGAATCCAGACGGAAACCATAACCTGTGTCGCTAGATGCATTGTTGTTTGTCAAGATACTGTCATCTGAATTGTATAAGTAGAATCCATCATTGTTGTCGACCGCGGTGTTGTTCAACAGAGTGCTACTATGTGCATTGTGTAAGTAGAAACCACGATCTGAGTTGTCGACTGCGGTGTTATTAATCAGGCTGCAGCTAATGCTTGAGCTAAGATAGATTCCATTATTGTGAAGGTCAACTGTACAGTTTTGTATTGTTCCATGGTCCGCATTATCTAGGACAATCCCATTGAAAGACGATGAGCTTCCAGAGGAGATCATACAATCCCTGATTTCAAAGTACACTGTTGTACCGGTGATGCTGATACAAACTGAGTCTGCAGTTATGTTCAATCCTTCAATGATATACGGATGCGTCGAATTTCCATAACCCGGCCACCCCTGACTGGAAAAGTCACCATTACTGGTGATAATGATGGGTGCACGTTGTGTGTAAGATTCCACAAATTCCATCCGATATCCATCATTTTCTGTCACTGCTGATTCCAGTCCTCCGTGATAGACACTACCAGTACCTGAGGAGAACGCGATGACCAATATTACAAAAACTATACAAACAAAATCAGACCTATCCAAACGAAACACCTGAATCTGTGAATTTCGTGAGGCTTAATATTATTTTGGGCGAATTTCATGGTGAAGAATATCAGTATAATCTCGTTCACTTCCTAAGGTTTATATGCACTATGGTACCAAATAACACTATAGTACCAATGGTACTATAGAGGTGCAGACTAGCACCTGTACAGAAAGAAGCCCCGAACAGGTGACTCATGGGTGACAACAGTCGTCCAGGGGCTTCCAACTGGAGATTATTTGAAATGATAGATGATGAGTTTGAGACAGTATTCCGTAGGCTATTCGAATCGCTCATGAATTCAATGGGCTCGATTCAAGATGGTGAAACAACGGTACAGTACTGGTCTAACTCCAGGTTTGGCCCGGGAATGGCCAATATTCCAGAAGTCAACGAGGACATACAAGCTGAGGTCATTGACCTAGATGATAGGGTTCTCTTCCTTGTTGAAGTTGGACATGAAGATGCGTTAATCGACGTGAAAGTTGAAGGAAGAACCCTGAAAGTCTTTGATCAAGTTGAAGGCAATGAAACAGTCTTTGATCTTGATTTTGATGTTGATATTGAAAACTCTAGAACATCCTGTCGAAACGGTATCTTAGAGATTGAACTAAAGAAAACTAATGACACGGATGGTCAAAATGAGGGGTATTTGAAGATTGATTAGAGGAGTGGTAGAGTATGAGTGAAGAAATAATTCGTTTGAAAGTTGCGGCTGCAGTGCCAAAAGACCAAGGTCGGAGTATAATCAGATTGAACTCCGATGTCAGAAATCATCTTGGGATACGGTCGGGTGACTTTGTCCTGCTTAAGGGAACGAAAGAAACCGTCGCAATTTGCTGGCCTAGTCTTAAGGAAGATGAAGTCCTAGATATGATACGAATGGATGGTCTCATCCGAAATAACACTGGTGTTAAACTTGGAGAGATGATTGAGGTTAGTAGTATCGAAATCCCCGATGCAAAAAGAGTAGTACTTGCGCCTAATCAACCGCTTAAATTTCGACCAGGTGATGCTCAGCGTCTTAGACAGATGATTCTGAATAGACCCGTCACGCGTGGTGATATTATTCATATCATGACTCCTGGTGGCGGTTTGCAATTAATGGCAACAAATGTAACACCGAGTAAGTTCGGAAGAATTTCTCCTGAAACTGAAATTGAACTGCTTAATGAGCCCGCAAAGAAAGAGGATATTTCAATACCAAATGTTACATACGAGGATATTGGAGGTCTCAGTAAGGAATTAGTCAAGATTCGAGAGATGATTGAACTTCCAATGAAGTCTCCAGAGCTCTTCAAGCGATTGGGAATTACACCTCCAAAGGGAGTATTGTTACACGGTCCACCTGGTACAGGAAAGACTTTGATCGCCAAAGCTGTAGCGAATGAATCTGGAGCCACATTCAAGGTCATTAATGGCCCTGAGATTATGTCCAAATTCTATGGTGAGTCAGAACAAAAGCTAAGGGAGACCTTTGAAGAAGCAGAGAAAAATGCTCCAACCATTATTTTCATCGACGAACTTGATAGTATAGCTCCAAAGAGAGCAGATGTTACTGGAGAGGTGGAACGCCGTGTTGTTGCTCAAATGCTATCCCTGATGGATGGTCTTTCAGGGAGAGGCCAAGTGATTGTCATCGGTGCGACAAATCGTGTGGATGATATTGATGAAGCTCTCAGAAGACCAGGTAGGTTTGACAGAGAGATTCTACTTGGAGTGCCTGATAAAAAAGGACGTCTGGAAATCTTACAGATTCATACAAGGTCAATGCCTATACACGAAGATGTCAATCTTGAACACTTGGCAGCTATCACTCATGGATTTGTTGGTGCAGACCTTTCTGCCCTCACAAGAGAGGCAGCGATGCAAGCATTACGTAGAGCACTACCCCATATAGATCCCGAAACTGGTGATATCCCCGTGGATATTCTAACAGGTCTCTTCGTGATGAAAGAAGATTTTGATGCAGCAATCAATGATGTATTCCCCTCTGCACTTAGAGAGGTATACGTGGAAAAACCCAATGTGAAATGGGACGATGTTGGTGGTCTGGCGAAAGTCAAGTCCCAGCTAGAGGAAGCTGTTGAGGCTCCGATTAGACGACCCGAGGTCTTTCTGGAAATGGGAATTCGTGCGCCAAAGGGAGTTCTTCTCTTTGGACCTCCTGGTACAGGTAAGACTCTCCTTGCTAAGGCTGTTGCCACCGAGAGTGAAGCAAACTTCATTTCGGTGAGAGGCCCAGAGATCTTTAACAAATACGTTGGAGAATCTGAGAAGGCAATAAGAGAGGTTTTCAATAAAGCTCGGCAAACTGCCCCCTGTGTTCTATTCTTCGATGAGATTGATGCAATAATGGGTGCTCGTGGTACACGTGATGATACTGGGGTCAGCCAAAGAATTGTGAACCAATTCCTTGCAGAACTTGATGGGATGAAAACTCTTCAGAATGTCCTTGTTATCGGTGCTACGAATCGTGCGGATATTCTCGATCCCGCAGTTCTTCGACCTGGTAGGTTTGATGTCGTAGTCTACGTACCCCTTCCGGATGCGCCTGCGCGAGTTGAGATCTTTAATGTACATACTAGGGATATTCCCTTAGACGAAGATGTCGACCTGACGAAACTTGCTGATATGACAGATGGTTACTCTGGAGCTGACATAGAGGGTCTTTGCAGAGAGGCTGCGATGACCGCAGTCCGAGATGATTGGAAAGCAAAACCTGTGACCATGAAACACTTCGAACATGCTCTTGAGGAAATTCGTCCAAGTATGTCGCCAAGAGATATTGAACGGTTTGCTGCCATTGCTGAGAATATGATGAAGCGGCAACCTCAAGAATCCAAAGCATTGCCAGGTTACATGTAGAAACCACTGGGACTTGATATTTTCAGTATCCAGTCCCGCTTCTTTTTCTTAGATTGATGTATGCAGCAGCGAATAGGACTTAAAGGGTCTACATTTCAGAAAGAACTGTTGTGGACATTCACCACAGGCAGTGATAGAGCTATGAGTCATCGTTGGATTGTCAATATCTGTCCTTTCTTACATTTCAGCAATTCAAGGACACACACATATGAGCACAACGTAAGTATTGCATCATGGAATGTGAAGAGTGTCTTAGATTACCTAGATGTTCATCCTGACCATAAATTCTGTTTTGACCAAGTAACATTACTTGAGGGATTCAAGAGGTTATTTCCAAATTACTGGGATGCCTTGCACCAGAGGATCTTGGAAGGCCGGATTGAGATCGTTGGTGGAACCTATGTCATGCCGGATTTGATTATACCTGATGGAGAATCCATTGCTCGACAATTTCTTTTTGGAAAGAAATTCATCCATGGTGAACTTGGTATCAATGTGAGAGTTGGTTGGGCCGTGGATTCTGCAGGTCACTGTGCTCAACTTCCACAAATTCTAAGATTATGTGGATTAGACTCCTATTACTTCTGGAGAGGCATGCCTTATGAAGGGCCAACAGAGTTTGTCTGGAAAGGTCCTGATGGTAGTCGAGTGAATGCGATATACTTGTCTAATGGATTTGATAGTGCAGCTTGGCTTTCTGAAAATACTAGGGAGGCATTCTTTCGTTTACTTCGCATTGTTGAAGAAACTGGCGAGAAGGCAAGCTCAAACAATGTATTCTTACCTGTTGGTGGTGAACTTGTTCCCCCACTCCCTCATCTCAATGATATCGTTACACAATGGAATACAACTTTTTCAGATATGCGAATTACAATTGTTACACCTGGTGAGTTTGCTGACAAGCTAAAGAGTGTTCAAGCTGATTTACCAATGATATCTGGCAGCTTGGATTCAGGAAGATTCACAGGAATTCGTTCTGGTGGGTTAGCAGCTAGGCCAAAGCTCAAACTCATGAATCGGCGTCTTGAAACCCTACTTTACCTGAGTGAGCTGTACCTTTCACTTGCAAACAATGTCACCAAGTCTTTGGATCTTGAAAATATCTGGAAGATTCTTCTATTCAATCAAGATCACAATATCATTCGCGGGACCTTAGCAGATGAGCCCTACAAGTTAGCAAAGCGTCGTTTTGAACAGGCAATTGAACAAGCTGTGCAACTCTTTGAGGAAGCTGTAAGTGAGATTTCTGCTGGAATTCAACATAACACTGATAGCTATTCGTTTGTAGTTCATAATCCAACTTCATGGACTCGTTCTGATGTGGTGCGCAGTGTCATAGATACTGCAAGCATTCAAACTGAATTCTTTGAAATACGAGACCCCGCTGGCAATTCAGTTCCCTATCAAATAGTTTCTGAAATTGATGAAAATCCAATAGAAATAATATTGCACTCAAAGGATATCCCGAGTCTAGGTCATAGAGTATATTCTGTAATTGGAGTTGACAAACGACCAGAGTTTGATTCATCTTTGAAAACTGGTAAGACTTGGATTGAATCAAATCATTTCATACTTGAATTTGATGACTTCAATGGATCAATAAGCCGACTCTATGATAAAAAGAATCAAACTGAACTCCTGCGAGAAACTGCAAACCATTTGTTGTTTGAGAATGACGTTGGCGATTTATACAGACATTCAACGCCTGAATTTGTTGGCGAGTCACCAGGTCTCTCTACTCTACGATTTCCTGCATCAATTGCTCTTGTTGAATCTGGACCAGTTCGTTCCGTATTTGAGGTTATTAGTGAATTTGAAGGTTCTACAAAGAAGGACCGCATAATTGTCTATGACAATATCCATAGAATTGATTTTGAGATGGATTTAGACTTCAAGGCACGCAATAAGCGGGTACGATTGAATTTTCCATTGACAATATTCACTGATCGCGTCAGAGCTGGTTCACAGTTTGGTAGTGAAACCAAAATCAATACGCCTGGACAACCTGCTGAATGGAATGATAAAACTGGAGGATTGTTTTCAGCCCTTGACTGGGTCGATTGCTGTGGTCCAGAGATTGGACTGTGTTTTTCTGCCCCAGGACTGCACGAGTTTGAGTTTAGAGATGGTATTCTAAAAGTGACACTATTGAGAAGTGTAGATTATCTTTCTAGGGGTTATGATGATGACGTTACAGAAGCGCTAACAGCTAGAGAACGCGGATCAAATAATTTCAGATATACTCTGTATCCGCATGAAGGTGATTGGATTAAAGGGAGTTCGTGGCGAGTGTCTACAGAACATCGGCTACCATTAATTGCCTATCCTTTAGATGGAGCATCTGGAGCTTCAGAACTAGAGTTATCCAATCTAAGTGTGGAAGGTGTTGACCTGATGCTTTCTTGTTTCAAACCGAAAAAGGAGAATGAATTCATTGTCAGATTATATGAACCAAACGGAATGGCCGGAACTTCAAAGATAACATTCCAACGAGAAATTGACAGAATCGAATTGCTAGATATACTCGAACGCGAAATTGGAGAATTTGGTCATAGTGAACATTCCGTTGAGATTTCTATTGATGCTTACTCCATTCTCACTCTCTGTGTTAGATTCAAAACCTAGATGATACAATCACGATAGGCTTTTGAATAACATTTCGGATTTGAGATAAAATTGATAGAGGAGAAAAAAATGGAAAATCTAACCGATAAGATAATTGTTGAAAGGATAGAAATGGCTTTTGGTAAAAGAATCGTCTTTTTCGTCGGCGCAGGGATATCAGTTCCCTCAGGAGTTCGAGACTTTAAGAAATTGACTGAAGAGGTTATACAAACGCTTGCAGACGATGAACTTGAAGAGCTTGAGGAGAAAGATCTTGAAAAGAAAAAGAAGGATTATGAATTACTCACTGAACTCACTGAGAACATTCGGCCCGAGGTTATGTACCAGATAGCGATGGACGAATTAGACTCGAAAGTACTTTATTCTCTGGAAATGTTGGAGGGCTACGAGCCGAATTACTACCATTATTTCCTAGCAGAGGCTATCAGGCGAGGTAATTGGGTATTTACTACAAATCAAGACAATTTGATAGAGGAAGCTTGCAAGAGAAGGGGAATGAAACCGGAGGTAGATTTCAAAACATATTATGGCCGCGGCAACGACGAGGATTTCAGAGAATACCTTCAATATATAAATTCTGGGGATATACATAGAGGATGTATATTCAAGCTGCATGGTAGCATCGAGGAGGATGCAAGGGGAGAAGAAAAATATAAGACAGTTCGATTTTCCCTCCGACAGGTTGGGGAAGGGTTATTTGGACCTAGAAAGGAAGTTCTCGAATATTTCCTTAAGGAATTCGATTTCTGCTTCATAGGCTACAGATGTAGGGATGATTTTAGCGTGTTCCCAGTGCTTTTGGATACAAAAAGTGACAAGGATATATTTTGGTCTCGTTTTGATGAAGGACCCCTTAGTTTATACATTCCAGAAGAGGACAGGCTTCTGTGGGAAACGGAAAGAGAAGAAAATAAACCATTAGATGAGAAGAGGAATTTAGATCTGCTCAATATAAATGAGGTTCTCTTGCAAAGAGGGAAAAAGTTCATATTCAGTGGTAACTTAGGTGAATTCATAAACGTTAAGCTTCTCCCTCTATTAGGAGTTAAAAACCTTTCTTTTGATGAAGAAAAAGCAAGGGAAAAAGGAAAGGCGAAGGAAAGTGGGGCTTTCTTCAGATGGGCTAAGAGTAAAGAGAAGTTTGAGAGGTATCTGTTCCTGGGACGTTTATTTGAGCAAGCGGGTAATTTGAATAAGGGGATTGAGTCCTGTAGCAAAGCATTAGGCGAGGCAAAGAATGATTTCCAACTTATAAGGGCAAAACAGAAACTGGCCGATCTTTACTACAGAAGACAAGAAGGAAATGATGAAGAGGAAGCGAGCAAGCTTTATGAGCAATGTATTAATTCCTCTAAGGATCCACTTGAAAGGGCAAGTCTGAAGGCCAGCCTCTCCAATATTCTACGCAGGCGAGGGAAAGATTTTTACTCTGAAGCATATGTGACGGCAGAAAAAGCAAAAGAAGAATTTGAAACAGATATTAGTGAGGGAAAAAGAAAAGATAAGGGGTTAGATTATGCTAGGTGCTTAAATATTCATGGATTGGCCCTTTATAGTCTAGGCAAGTTTGAAGAGGCAAGGAAATCCTGTTCAGACAGCATAAGTGTAAAGCAAGATTTGGGCGACGTTGATGGAATATCAGAATCAGAAAATGCAATAAGCTTAGCCTTTACCCAGGAGGGTAGAAGGCTTAAAGATCAAGGAAATGAGGAAGAAGCCAAAGATAAATTTTTTAAAGCCGTTGAGCATGCAATAAGAGCTCTTGATTGTAGGCGAAAGATAGGAAATTTTAGAGGATATGCTCAGAACAGCCGTAACTTGGCTTGGCCGAATAGCGAGCTGATGAAACTTGCCTCGAAAGAAGATGAAAGACAAGAATACTTCAAAAAAGCAAGAGATGGTTACAAAGCCGGGATACACTATTGGGATCGTTTCTATCCTGCACCTGCTACCGAAAGTGTACTTTTTAGAAATCTTTTAGCTGGGTTGTATTTTGATTTTTGCTCTCTGACAGAAGATCAAGAGCAAAAGAAAAGGTGGGCTCAAGAAGTCATTCCTATCTATAGGATGATACTTGGATACCCAAAGAGAAAGCAAAAAGCCAAAGAGGATAAGCGTACGCCTACTGCTGAGCAAAATCTAGAAAATATTAAAGAGATACTTAAAGAGGTTAATTTGGACTCCGAACAAAAGGAAGCGGAGAGCATGCTCAAGGAGCTAAGAGAGGAGTAAGGAATTTCGAAAGTTGTCTCAAAGACAAAACAGCAGATAACACGGTGTAAAAGACTGCGCTTCGCTCCGTCCAAATTCGGCTTCGCCGAACTTCTTTTACACCGAG
>JABCSP010000324.1 GCA_018238825.1 Candidatus Thorarchaeota archaeon
CATCATTTGCATGGAAAGCCCCTACAGAACCATCTGGGAAAAATAGGAAGAGGAATGTCATTCCTTCCTTCTTGTTGGGTTTGAAGCCCACCCTGTTTAATATTCCAATTTTGTTTTTCTTGTCATAGAAACTAAAATAGTAACTCTCATTCCATTCTGAATCCTTAGATGTTGGTTCGTGTGTTAATGGTTCCAAAGGTTATCACTCCGAGTCGTGAAGTACTACAAGTCCATTATTTCCATTAAGGGTGATTTTCTGTCCTGTCTTGAACAGCTGACACGCGTTTCGAATATTTGTCACTGCAGGAATTCCGAATTCACGTGAAACTATTGCACCGTGTGACAATAATCCTCCTGATTCGGTCACTAATCCTCCTATCTTTGAAAAGACCGGTGTCCACCCTGGGTCTGTCCGTGGTACTACTAATATATCTCCAGCACGAACCAAAGGCACATCCTCAACCCTTTCAAGAACACGTACGGTTCCAGTGATGATTCCTTGACTTGCAGGTAAACCTTGGAAGCCTTCAGTTGAATCTGGCAAGGGATCATCAAACTCTCTGTTACCATGCAGAAATTTGGGAGGTGTTGTATTCTCGTATTTGAGAAAGTCATCATGACGCTCTTCCACGAGTTCTTTGACTTCTGATTGACTCAATGTTGATGTACCTTTGATTATATTTCTGAGTTCATTTCTGAACAGAAAGAAAACATGGATTGGTTCCAGTAAATAGCCCTTGTCAACAAGCCGATTTCCAATCTCAAGGAATGCAAATCGATTTCTTGTTATCCAACGGTCAAGATTGAATCTCTGATTCTCTCTGAACCCAACGTACGTTCTTGCCATGCCCAGTATAGTTGAAAAAAGCATCCACTTTATTTGACCAAATCTCTGTTCCCTCATTGTCTTCTCTGCAATCATCTCTGCTTTTTCTCGCTTTTGTGCAAGAGTCTTTTCTACCTGAGAAATATCAATCGCATCTTCGGATACTAAGGATTTCAGAATATCAAATACATATTCAGGAGATTCTCTCCATCTGGGGTAGTAAGGTTCTCTGGTAAAGCCACGGTCTCCAAAATCATCAATGAACAGATTGAAGGTTTCAAGAAACTCCTGGGTATAAGTAGAGTCATCTGATCTAAGGGTTTGAAGTACATTCTTTGATTCTTGGTTCAGAATTATAGATGATAGGTTCTCATTTTGTCGTATGATTGATGCTAAATCGTTAATCTTCCTGTTGGTTTCACTTGTCATGTGTTCCAAACCTGATAATAAAATCGGGTAGAAGACCAAGGCTGCTTTCTCACCAAGCCACCGATTAAGGAGATAATTGGTGATAAGATTCATTCCAAGAGTATGTACCGGTAATCCATACCGGACCAATCGGAAGTGTTTCATCATTGTCTTATCCAGGTCATTGGCAATTTCAAAAAGATCATCAGCTGAACCTTCAGATTTGATTGCTTGGAATTTCTCGTCGAATTCTTTACATTTTGGAATGAATGTTTCTTCAGTCCATTTTTCATAGACTGAGTTTGTCTTAGTCATTCCACCATCACCATCTAAGAGCATTAAACGAATCTCAGCCATGAGTCGTGTTTTCAATGCGAAGGGTAGTTTTCTTACTGTATCTTTACCATACGGTCCTACTCCCTCAGGGAAGTAGTTCATCAAATCATCAGACCTGATGAAAGGAGGCATCTCGTTGACTACTTTTCTTCGTATAACCTCTAGATTGAAGTATACATGACCTTTGTACAACTTGGTAAGTTTATCAGGCATGTCTTTGTATCCCAGTATTGCATTAGCTTCTACATTTACGACGTATATCAATTGGTCTCCTAGTAAGCTGAAGAATAATGGTGTGACAGGATCATTCCAATAATCGTCTGCATAACCTCGTGTCCAGAGGACTTCCTCTTCTTCATCACTTGTTTTCTCAAGACTGACGGTTATCGGTCGTGACTGGAGAACATGAAATTGACCTTCTCTATCAAGTGCCCATTCAATATCTTGAGGTGATTTGAATAGTTCTTCTATCGATTTACCAATCTTAGCTAAATTGATTATTTCATCAACCTCAAGTGATGACTGCTGACTTTTTGCTTGAGAAACACTTGCTTGCTGAACGCCATCTCCCTTGGTATTTCTTACAATGATTATAGATTTAGTGCCAATTTCATTGCTTACGAGTGAAAATCTTCCCTGTGAATCTTCTGCGACAACATACCTATCAGGTATTGCATAACCTGAAACAACAGATTCACCAAGTCCAAAATTAGATTCAATCATCATCTCCTCAGGTAATTTTGAAATTGGATTTCTAGTAAATAATACACCAGCACATCTTACATCAACCATTGATTGAACAACAACAGCTATCTGCACTTGATCATGAGGGATTTTGTTCTCTTCTCTATATGCCGCAGCGCGAGTTGTCCACATTGAACCAAAACAATTCTTGATGTGTTCCAGTACATTATCAATTCCTTCGATATTGAGTGAAGTATCGTATTGACCGGCAAAAGATGCATCTGGTAGATCTTCAGCTGTTGCTGAGGACCTTATTGCTACTCGCCCCAGAGCATATTGCTTGTATGCCCTTGTTACCTCAACTATCAATTCTTCTGGAAGTGTAGAACCTTGTATACTATTTCTCATTGCTTTTGTTGCTTTACTCAACTCACCAGCATCTTCGAGATTCACATTAGCAAGGTGTTCTTTAGCTAAACTCTCTAATTGATTAGAAGCAATGAATTTAGAGTATGCTTCTGTTGTAACAACGAATCCCTGTGGAACCTTGAAACCAGCTTCGGTCAATGTTGTCAGGTTTGAAGCTTTTCCTCCAGTCATGGATTGTGTGGCTGAGTCAATAGAACTCAAGTCTACGATGAGGGGTATTTTAGTAACTGCTTTTTCCTCCTTCAAAGTCATAAAGCTGATTATTGAGTCGCATCAAACTATGCTAAAGGCATTTCGGCTGGCAAGAATTCAATGGACAAATGAACTTGTGATTCTGCAAGATATTTTAAGCCTCGTGTACACTTTCTTTTTGAGGATTATTAATTTGAGAATCATGCCGGAAAAAATGAACAAGCTTGATGGTAGAACATGTTTCATCTGCGGGAACCACAATAAATTCTTTATTAGGAGACTTTTTCTTCATTTGATGAATAATTCCTGTCTCAGTTGCTACTATATACTTTTTGCTTTTATCCTTTTTAGTAAAATTCAACATCGCTGTTGTTGAACCTACAAAATCAGCCAATTCTAAAACAGAGGCTTTACACTCGGGATGGGCTATTAATTTAGCATTCTTATGTTCAATTTTTAGCTCAATTATTTTTTCTGTCGATAAAATATCGTGAACTTCAC
>JABCSP010000325.1 GCA_018238825.1 Candidatus Thorarchaeota archaeon
AGGATGTCCTCCTCCACAGTGACTGACACGAACCACCTGTTGGCCCGTCGTCGCACAGTGGCTGAGAGTATCCTTCCACCGTGGTATTTTTCTCTCTTCTCCTTGATACGGACTTTTCCGATCCGTGGGAGCTGTATCACTCGTTCATGGAACCTGATGGCCCCGGTCAGTCTGAAGCTGTCCCTGACTCCCCTCCTCTTGAAGCGAGGAAATCCTATCTTCTTCCCAGACTTGAGTCCTCGATAGAAGTTCTTGAAGGCTATATGTAGGTCTCTCAGGGCCTCCTGAGGTGCACACTTCGAGGTTTCGTACATCCATGGGAACTCTGTTTTCTTCAGGGAGTTGAGGAGTTTGTGCTGCTTCATGGCATCAGTGAACCGGTCGTCACCCTGATTGTTCTTGTACTGTTTAATCCGTTGTTCGAGACCCCAGTTGTAGGCAAAACGAGCTACTCCTGCATGTTGAGCAAGGTGCGACCTCTGGATGTTGTTCGGGTCCAGTTCATACCTGTAGGCCTTTTTGATCAACATGGTTCGGTATATGGTCTTAATGGGAGCTTAAAAGCCCATACAAGAATGGTCTTCATTCAACTATTGGTTTCATCGATGTCTAGGTTTGACTAGGATTTAACCACACTCATATCTTTTGTGCAGCTGTTGACACCCCTTGACTAAGTTCTTAAACATTACTAGCAACGCATGTATCCATTAGGTGATTTTATTGTCAGTTGAGTATTCGTCTGTTCTTGTTCGTTTCGGAGAGATTGCAATCAAATCAAAACAGACACGTCGCCGAATGACGAAAATGCTGGCTGATCATATTCGCTCTGCACTCAAAGAACATGAAGTTGCTTTCGATGAAGTTCGCATTGAATACGGTCGTATCTTCATAGTAACCAAGGCTGCAATAGACGCAGCACAAGTTGCTTCTAACGTCTTTGGAGTGGTTTCCACATCACCCGTTGTTGAAACAACAGCAGACCTGAAAGACATTCTTGATGCAGGAGAAAAGCTTGCCCTCACAGGATTCAAGAAGGGAAGATCCTTCGCTGTTGGCGGAAGAAGGTATGGGGACCACGAGTACACGAGTCAAGAAATGAGAGGTCTCTTGGGTGAACGCCTCCTTGAGGGACATCCAGAGTTGGAGCTCTCTGTCGACCTGAAAAATCCTGAGCAGTCGGTCTACGTAGAGGTTCGTGATGAACGTTCATACATATTTACCGAAACCGTGAAAGGCGTTGGTGGAATGCCTACTGGTACGCAAGGGAAAGTGGTCTGTACGATTTCCACGGGATTGGATTCTCCCATTGCTGCCTTCAAGATAATGAAGCGTGGCACTGTCCCTGTATTTGTTTACTTTGACAACACTCCTCATTCGCATGAGAAGTGTACTGAAGTCGCAATCAAACAAGCGCAACTTCTTGCTAACTACATCTACGGTTACAAAGTCAAGATGTACATTGTTCCCCATTGGCCTGACTTGGAAGAAGCAATCGATAAGGGTCCCGAGAAGATGAAATGCATTTTCTGCAAGCGAAATATGATGAAGATAGCTCGTGAGATTGCAATCATTGAGAAGGCGGACGCAATTGTCACTGGAGAGATAATCGGAGAACAAGCTTCTCAAACAACTGCAAATTTGCGAGTTCTTGATCAAGCAGTTTCTGATTTTCCAATACTGAGACCTCTTGCTGGGGATGACAAGGTGGATATCGAGCGCATGGCTCATAAGATTGGAACTTACGAGTTTGCGAAAGAAGGTCTTGCGTGTTGTGACCTTGCTCCGGATTATCCCGCTCTTGCAGCAAAGCTTGAAGATGCAATCAACGCAGAAGAAAAGATGGATTCAGAAATTCTGAAGACTGAGTTAGAAAATGCCAAGGTCATTATTCTTCGAAAGAATGCGAATTAGAACTCTTTTATGAGGTCCTTTCTGTCCTCGATTTCAGGTTAAAACGGGTTTTGGTCATTTTTTAACGCTCTTGCACTCACATTCCTGTAATACAAAGTTCTTAAATGATTTAGTACTTGAAACGCCTGTATCAGGCCTGTATTTGGCCAATGGAGTGTGAGATATATTGCCTAGATCACGAAAAGACAGAATTATTCCAGTAGCACCAATTGACAAACTCATTAGAAAAGCAGGGGCTGGGCGTGTAAGTGATAAGGGCGCTGAGCGACTTGCTCAGATACTTGAAGAAGTAGGCGACTATATTGCTCGAAGGGCGTTTGAGATTACAGTTCACACAGGACGAAAGACAATTACTGACAAGGACATTGAGCTCGCATTCAAACAATGGGGTCGTCCATCCTAATTCTAAAATCCGTAGAGGTTTTCAAGGGGAATGTTGTATAGGATTGTAGAGTGAGTGCACATTTTGGTGATGCAATGTGAAGAAGGGAGTTGAGTCTGTAGAGGATATGACTGTACTTCTTTCCTTGCACGATATTACTCCAAAATTTGAGGATGACATTGTAAAAACATATGACTTGCTTACAGATATGGGACTAACTGACTACACTTTGTTAGTAACTCCCTTCTATGGCATGAAGAAGGCTAACTCATTTCGAAAAGAAGAGATGGTCACTGAATTCCTAATTTCTCTCGGCTTGGAAACTTCTTTACATGGATACTCACATTTCACGAAATCCGGTTCTATGAATGAATTCTCAAGTCTAACCACAGCGAAGGCAAAATCAAGATTACAAGATGGTATCTCTTTAATGCGGACTAGTTTTGGTAAGAAACCTCTTGGATTTGTTCCACCTCTTTGGGAAGCTCCCCCTCGGATTATTAAAACAGTCAAGGAAGTGGGATTGGTTTACGGAGTTGAAAACAACAATATTCATCGATTTTCTGATTCCAGAATCTTCTCTACTGCAGAACGAATAATTAGTCAAGGCCATCGTACAATAGATATAGAATCTGCTATTTTTGAGATAGAGCTAGGAGGATCTCTTCAAATTGCGATGCATCCTTCAGATTACCGTATGAATAACCTTCTTGATCTGTTATCTGATTTGAAAGATCGGCAAAATTATCGATTTCTAAGCTATCGTAATTATCTCAAAGAAAAAATGTGAGAAGGTGCTAGCCAATCATGACTAGCACACATTCTATTGATGCTTCTTGTTTTTCTTAATCCTTCAGTCCTAGACTTTTGATGAGCTCTTCAACCAGATCCCGCGATAGCTGACGGGCCTGTTCAATGATTGTATCAATCTCATGAATAGGCACACCTTTCTTAACGAGATCTGCTTTTAGCTCGTCTATCTCAAATTGACTAAGTTTCTCAGTCGGAATTCCGACCTCATCACTCGGTGTTTCGATTATTGATTCCGGCTCTTCAGTCTTTAATTCGTCTTTGT
>JABCSP010000326.1 GCA_018238825.1 Candidatus Thorarchaeota archaeon
GGTTGATGAAGATAGGTACATGTGTTACATAGTCACTCAGTACATTATCTCTTAGTTTATCATGACCTCCTTGTCCAATAATCGGACTACCCAGTGTGCTGACATAGATAAGAGGTATTACCAAAAGCATTACGATTATAGAAGTACTGCATAGATTCCTTCTCATATTGTATACCCTCCAGTGATTTTTGAAGTAGTTGAATTCAATCTTGTTTACTCTAGTCACATTCAACTTCTTCTGCATTGCTTGGGGACGTGATTTAGGTCAATCAATGCAAATAATCAATCGAAGAGTTTCTTTGAGTTGGTGAATTATCCTCCTCGCAACGACATACATTGTTAGACAATGCACAATATATCTCTATTTGTACCTGTTTTTAGCCCTACTAAAAGTAGGTGATCTTTGCTTAAGCTCGAAAATGTTTAATTGAGGTTTGTATCTTTATTATGGGAGGTTAGGAGGTAACTTCTATTGTTTAATAGAATACCCAAGAAGAAAGGAAAAGCAATACTAGTCATATCAGTTATGACAATGTCACTTATTACATACTCGATGTTAGTCGGGTTTAGTGATGTAGAATCAACACCCTCTACTCTAACAATTCACCATGAAACGAGAGAGTGTTCAACACCAATTATTTCACAGCTATCTTCACATGATCCAATTGTTATTACTAGTAATTTGGACTTTGAAACTCAAGGGTGGCCTGGCTCGGGAACAGAAGCAAATCCGTATGTGATAGAATCTCTAGCCATTCATGTGACACACTCAGATGTGTCTATCAATATTTCAAATACAGATGTCCACTTTGAGATTCGTCACTGCGTTCTCACTAGTAATTCAACAGATACTGTGGAAATATATCTTGAAGGGGTATCAAACTGCGAAATCTGGAATACTACTTTTTTGGATAGTAAGTTTGGGATACGAATGGAGAGCTGTGAACAACTCATCATCCAAGACAATTTGTTCCTAAATCTGAGTGGTAAATGTATGTATATGTTAAGAACAAATAATTCAGTGTTTTCTGCAAACAACTGTACAAATTGCGGTGGTTTTTCTTCGACGTTTTCGTCGCTATCCAATGTCTTTGAAGATAATTACTGCTATTCCTTCATTAGCGGAAAAAGATCAGGGATAAGCCTCTATTATTCCAATTCTTCCATTGTGAGGAATAATGAGATTCATTCGATCTATATGTCTGTGTATATGTTGAAATGTAGTGATAACCAATTAATTGGAAACAACTGTACCAGTTCAGCATATGGGCTATCTGTTGGTCTTATTGAGAATTGTGAGATAATCGGGAACTTCTTCAATGGAAATCATACTTCCTATAAGGGAATTTTCTTTGGCGCAAATTGTGTTTCAAACATTGTCCAGGACAATAAGTGCACCCTAAATGAAATTGGTATTTATCTTGATGAAGATTCCAACGACAACAAAATAACGTCTAATATCTGCAACAACAATAGTATCGGAATCTATCTTGATTATGATTGTAACAGCAACGAGATAACGTCGAATATCTGTGACAACAATGAGATTGGCATTCAAATCGATTTTACGGATTTCAATGTAGTCCAAGGAAACCTACTACGAAATAACAATGATACGGGAATTAGAGCCTATTATGTAGAAAATACTACCATCACAGAGAACCATATTGATTGTGGGTTCGCAGATTGGTCCGAAGGAATCTGGGTAGCGGGCTACTTCATCAATGTAACCTACAACAATATAGAATACTGCAATGAGGGTATTTTGCTGGATGAAATGTCAGAAGATTGTTACATTCATGGGAATGTAATTAACCACACTGACAATGGCATAGCGGGTCTAACTGTCAACAATGTTCTAATCACTTGGAACATCTTCGATGACTATAACTCCATCTACTTGGATTCCGGTTATACTGTCCAGTACAATTACTGGTCAAACTACACTGGCAATGATACTAATGGTGATGGTTTTGGTGACACACCATATCCAACTGGACTGACTTCAGATCCTTACCCACTCATGTACCTGCCTATTCTCCCTAGCTGGGTGGCAGAACCCACTGACCAGACCAACGAGTACGGTGAAGATTTCTACTATGTGCTCAGTGTTACTTCATTCCCGAGAATGGCTCCAATCGTAAGTTGGTCTATCAATAATACGGGTGCTTTCAATGTAGTGGACGGAGTTATTACAAATAAGATACCTCTAGTATTGTTGGCGGATATACCCTTGGAGGTCCGAGTGAACAACATCTATGCACAGTATCTACTCGGAACCTTCAAAGTTACTGTACAAGATACTACATTGCCAGTCTTGAGCAGTCCTGATGACGTCATCTATCCGGAGGGGACAACTGGGAATTGGGTCAATTGGACTGCAACCGATTTGCTACCGGACTTGTATAGTATCACTCTCGATGGGGTTCTGTTACAATCTGGCATGTGGAATAATTCCTTTGAGATTATTTCCATTCGATGTGATGGTCTTTCAGTTGGTGATCATCAGTATAGATTGACTATGACAGATGAAGCAGGAAATGAGGCAGGTGATTCGGTCTTGGTCACAGTGGTATCTGGTTTCGATCCGACACTGTATGTGGTACTAGTAGGTACAGGGATTGGAGCTGCTGCAATCGTAGTAGTCGTTTACAAGCTGAAGAAGAAGCAGAACCTATGATGAACCAAACAAAGCGTCAGGAATTGTAGAAACGGGACAAATAGACAGGCGGATTTACAAATAGTGTAAATGAGAATGTACACTATTCTCCAATAATCTGCTTAACATTCAATCCATTACAGTAATTCCCATGTTGTAGCAGTGCTAATTCCGCCACCACCACAGAGAGTTGCCATTCCTTTCTTGAAACCTCTCTTCTTCAATGTGTGAAGTAGTGTAATAACAATACGGGCACCAGTACAACCGATTGGGTGTCCGAGACCAATTCCAGAACCATTAACATTTACTTTCTCGCGGTCCCACCCAAGGGGTTTCAAGCCTTCTTCAACGGCAAGGAATTGACTTGCAAAAGCTTCGTTTAGTTCAACTAGGTCCCAATCACTAAATCCTTGACCTGTTCTTTCAATCAAATTCTTCACAGCCACTATTGGTGATTCTCCCATAAGATGTGGTTCACTGCAACCCATGCCATATCCTGTAAGACGCGCAATTGGTTTCAGATTGAGAGATTCCGCCTTTTCTAGAGACATAAGGACAATCGCTGATGCTCCATCATTTATTCCACTAGCATTACCTGCGGTGACTGTTCCATCTTTCTTGAATGCAGGTCTTAATTTTGCAAGGTCTTCCATTGTTAGGTCTGGTCTGAAGTGCTCATCCGCTTCAACGATGATTGTTTTCTTAC
>JABCSP010000327.1 GCA_018238825.1 Candidatus Thorarchaeota archaeon
AGATACCCAAGTACATCCACATGAAGCTGAAGATTTCTACACCGAGGAACCCATAGGGTGTACTAAGGGCAACAATTCCTCCTATGAAATCCAACATCTCTTCGGGGAAGAAAGCAACCATGTCGGCCATCGCGTCCAGATCCATCTGTTCCATGATTTGAATTACTAAGAGCCCTAACAACCCCACGAGGCTGCCGAACACGAGGAATGACCACTTCTTCTCCCGGAAATGCTCATTGATTATCGAAAGTGCATTCATCATTTAGGATTCCTCCGAGGTGAGTGTTTTCTCCTCTTGATTGGAGTCAAACTCGCTGTTGTAATACTTCAAGAAGATTTCCTCTAAGTCCGGGCTGGTGATATCCAGATTAGTGAACTGTACATCACCCAAGCTCTTTAGGAGTGTACGGAGATTATTTCTATTGACCAATAAGTGGGCACTAGAGTCTTTGACGGATAATTCTACAACGATTTCCGCGGGTATCTTGGCACGGAGGGTTGTTTCATCGACAGGAGCGTCGAACTGTAGATCCACCCGTTTAAGAGAGAGTAACTTCAGCTTCTGTAATGTAGCGACCTCAACGATGCTTCCGTTACGGATGATTCCTACGCGGTCTGCAACTTTTTCAACCTCTGTTAGCATATGAGAGCTCAATAACACAGTGCAACTTGACTCTGCTTGCTTCTCTGCAAGAAGCTTGTATACATCCGTTGTGACCAGAGGGTCGAGTCCGCTTGTTGGTTCATCAAGAATTAAGAGATCAACATCTGGTACAAGAGCGAGAATCACCCCAATTTTTTGTTTATTACCCTTCGAAAGATTGTTCATGTTCCGGTCGAGATTTATCTTGAGAATTGTGGCTATCTCCTCGACACGAGACCAGTTCATTTTTGTGCCATAGAGCCCGAAGAGGTACTTTAGAATCCGGCGGCCCGTCTTGTCCTCGAACTCGCCTAGTTCACCAGGCAGGTAGGAAACACGTTTACGAATCTTAAGCGATTCTCGATCTGGGTCAAATCCAAATACCGATGCCTCGCCTGAAGTCTTGTGAATCAATCCCAGAAGAGTCCTGATGGTTGTTGTCTTCCCTGATCCATTTGGGCCTAAAAATCCGAACACCTCACCCTCGAGAACTTCCAAATTTAGATTCTCGATACCACGGGACTTTCCGTAGTACTTTGTGAGGTCTTGACACCGGATAACGACATCGCTCATAATCTGAAAGATTCTATGGGATTTATTTAAAGCTCTTCATATTGATTTTATTGAATGAAGATTTCTTTCTCTAAGCAGGGAGATATCAACAAGTTTTTCTCAAATACGCGGAGAAAACACAAAACGGTGTGGAATAATTGTGGCAAAAGAGCAGACAGAGCACAATATGGCATGCATGGTTTGTGGTACTCAACTTGTGTATGACAAAACATCACAGGAGCAAGAATGCATCTACTGCGGTAGCACTGAGGCATCACCAATTTATTGCCCTGATGGTCATTTTGTCTGTGATTCTTGCCATTCCAAGGATGCAATTGCTTTCCTTGAGCTACTTGCTGAGGTCGATACAAGCACAGAACCAATTGATGTTGTAGACAAAGCTCTTACTCACCCAAGTTTCAAATTTCATGGACCAGAACATCACAGTCTTGTTCCAACAGCTATTCTCATTGCCATGAAGAATCGTGGAATTCCAAAAACGGATGGAGTTCAAATAACACCAGAAGTTGTACTCGAAGGAATAAGGCGTGGTTCAAAGATTCCTGGAGGATTCTGCGGTTATGCAGGAACTTGTGGGGCTTGTGTCGGTAGTGGAGTTGCAGTTGCCCTGTACATTGGATCCACTCCTAGAAGTGGTGCTGAAAGAAAGATTGCCCATGCTGCAACAACGGATGCAATGCATCTCTCAATGGATGGTCTCCGACGATGCTGCAAGCGTGCAACATACTATGGACTGACTGCAGCAATGAACCTTCTCAAGAAAGAATTTGACATAGACCTAGGAGCAATTCCAGAAGTTGGAGCATGCAAGTACTCTGAAAGAAATCGTGATTGTGAACACGAAGACTGTATTTATTTTCAGAAGGAATCTACGAAATAGTTCTATTCGACCTGCATTAGACGTATCTCATTGTAATCTGTAATGACTCTGATATAGCCCCTCAATAATTCATCTACAGACGAATCACCAGTATCAACTTTGAGAGTTTCACCAGCGATACCTTTCAATTTGGACGGAGTCGATATGACAAAGATATGGTCTCGACCAACACGCTCAATGACTCCGGGGCTGATCTGCTGATTTCCTCTTCCAAATAGCATCCCCTGATGTCCAATAGGAGATACAATGATCCAAGTCGTACTGAAATCATCCACAAGCTCGATGATACGAGCCTCGTTCACATCCCAAATCAGTTTTCCACTTTGATAAACATCGACGCCGAGTGTAGTCTTCTTGACTTTGAGCAATTCTGTTACAGTCTTCACGGTGGTACCAGGTCCTAGAATGTAAGTCCCATCAGGAATCATTTGTTCGATGATGTACTTTGCAATTGCTTCCTGCGCCTCATGTTCATTCACAGTTTCAGGACTCGCCTGTTTCGCACCTTGAAATCTTGCTGGAACAGAAGGACCGTTCATGTAACCATAGAGTTTGATGATGAATCGATCTTCACGAAATGCTTTTTCGTCTGCATCCATGATTTCAAACTCTCCAACGCCTGCACCTCCTTCGAGAACAAGCTTGACAACTTCTGCGGCATCAGCTGGATTCACGACAAAGATTCCACTATACATCTTAACCCCTGATGGTACTCCAATAACTAGTAAGTCATCCAAGTTATTCTCATTGATAGCATCTAGTACGTCGCGAGCAGTTCCATCTCCACCTACAAAAACAAGTAGACGCACTCCTTCGTTGTACAGAGCTAGAACACAATTCTTAGTATCTTCACTGCTAGTCTTACTTGTTACAGTCACATCTGCAACTTTGTGAGGGATATCAAAGGATTGTGTAACATCTCCACCCATTTGGTCGGGACAAACAATTAACTCAAGTCTTGACGCATCCATATGGAGAGATTCTAGAGTCTGTAAGAACTCCTTGGCTCTTCCCGGAGCTATAGGGGTAGCTCCGCGTTTTATTGCTTCGTCAACAACTCCGTCAGTGCCTTTGAGACCAACACGACCACCCATTCCTGCGATTGGATTGAGAAGCAGACCAACTTGCATGAATTCATCACGACCTTAGCAATCTCATCAGGTAATCATACCGTTCCCCGAAACCTAGACATTCCTGGACATCGAGTCCGGGATGATGTTCGGTTCCTGTTTCATCGAGGCTGCATTGCAAATCTCAGAAGATTT
>JABCSP010000328.1 GCA_018238825.1 Candidatus Thorarchaeota archaeon
CCTTAGAGGGACATTGAATCTTCGAGATAGGTCTCGAGGGGCTATTGGGCCTTCTGCAGTTATATGGTCTAACAAGACGAGAGCGCTTTTGGGAAGGTCACTATTCCAGTTCATTTTTTCCACCAGTTAGTGTAATTTTTGGACAAACAGCGTCGCTATTTTGCCAGTAATTATTAATAGCGTGATTATTGGCAATATAGGCGTTTCGTTCACCGTAAATTTCAGATTGCTCTCATACTGACTCCCGTAATTGCATCCAATCTGCAAATTTGTTCGGCTCGAAGTGTAGTCCCAAGGGGACTATTCGCAATCAAAGAAATTCAAGTGTAAATGAGGATCAGCAAGGACTATCGCCATGCCTTGCTTCCTGGACAAGTGTTTCCACGAGTCTTCGTACTCTATGGCATACTTTGCGGATTTCTTGTTTTGTTGTCGTATCTTTTGACGGACAGTCGTGGTCTAGTACACACTTTCTTTTAGTCCAGTGATATGTTATGGGATAGTACTTGCACCCTGCGGGTCTATGGTCATATATCGTACAGAGTTTTGTTGTCCTATCATAGAATAAACAGAATCCATCTACAAGCTTTAATTCACAAAAACCATCCTCTGACCTAACTAGATATTCCTTTGGTTTGTAGCCGAGTTCTCCAATTCGCATCACGTCTTCCCTTGTTAAAGTCATCTCAGTTTCGAAGCAACACTGTCTAATCTCTTCGCACGAACCATCGTGATTGCAGGTGAAAGGTGACATGATTGAATTGTTTCATAAATGGTTCTTGAATATAAACGAACTTGTAATCACAATTTCCATTCTTTGATACAGCTGCAGGGAATTCCTTTCACATTATTTCCTAGATTGCCATCATATGGATTCTAGCAATTGTACGTAAGTGGTCGATATCATTTTCAATCGCCCTTATTCTTTCGGTATCCAAATGATACAACTGCTTTCTCATATCCATGAGGTGTGGAATTTTGCGCAGCAGATTTTGTTTGAGTAGCTTCTCAAGGGCAAAAGTCACAGTTCGCAGAGGTATCTTTGAACTTCTTGAAAGGTCTCTTGGTGCCATTGGACCATATTCCGTTAAATGATCCAATACCATAAGCGCACTTCTCGGAATGTCATTCAAACTCAGCATAGCATCACAACGTTCTGACCAATACGGCTATATGTTGAAATTATACCTTGAATATTGCCGTTTCGACGGTTATGAAACCGACATTACCAAATATAAGCATTAGGTTGTCCGTAATTAAGGAGCACCATAATACACATTGAACTAAAGTGAGATATCCAAGATGCCCAAGACCACGCAAAAACTTACAGATGAAACCCTTTTGGATGCTCTTACCCGTTTAGGTGGAAAAGTAACTGCGACCGACCTCGGTCAGTTGTTAGGTGTACCAGATCGAACAATACGATACCGAATCAAACGTCTCAGAGAGAAAGGTTACCTTGGAAGGATCTATCCTCAAACACAGGATACTAAACTTGGTCTTGGAGATGGGACCCTTCTATTAGATATGTCAGGGAGATACCAGAATCTCCCGCGAGAATTCCTTTTCTGTTTCCCCAATTTCTATGCTAACTATGCAACTTATGGTAAGTACAACGGCAGTCTTACTGGAATGGGGTTCCCCCTTGGAAATCCCCAGATTATAGAGAGAATCGTACGTGCTATGAAACAGATGAACATCATCAATGACTCGTATATATTCACGTCAAATGATTTCATCTCATTGACTGGAGATCTCTCAAAGTACAAACCTGGTGTTGGTTGGAAATGGGACTGGCACGATTGGGTTAAAGAATCAGAGAAAACACTCAAGATTGGTGAAAGATTTCCATTAGAGTTTGATCCCAATCCTACCCCATTTGATTATGACCACAAAGACATTGAGATTATTGCAGAGATCAAGATGTATGGTGGCCAGCTCACGCATAAGGAACTCAGTAAACGCGTTGACCTGTCAGAAACTCAGGTTGGAGTAAGGCTTCGTCGACTTAGAGAGGCTAATGTTATCAGAGGATATCTCTGGTTGACTGAAAAGACACCGGAAACAATTGTTGTCTTCACACACTTTGAAATCGATACACCTGATGATCCTATTCTCTCCTGCTTTCTTCATTTGCCCTTCAGAAGAGAGATAGTTATGGACTCGTCAGACAAGTTCTACGTCCGCTTGACAATGAACTCAAGTGAGCTTGGTGGATATCTAAAAGGATTGGAAACAATACGTTCTCACTTTCGCTCTTATTTCGTTCAGACAGCAGTAAGTATCAAAGTTATTCCTGGTGGTATGCATGGCTTCTATCATTTGCACAATGAATCCACTGGTCGGTGGGAGATGCCTGTAGAGGATTCCATTCGTAAATTAGAGAAATTTATTGAAGATTACTGAGAAAGAATGATTACATTTATGGCTATGAGTTGCGCACTGGATGTCACAGGTTGGTATCACTTTGGATGCTAGAGATTCAGAACGACCAAAATTCTCTTTGACACAAGCTGGTGAGATTGCAGGAGATCTCTTTGACATCATAAATAATATTGAAGAAATCAAAGAACTACCAAGCGAACGGGATCAGAATTTCTATATCCGACTTGAATCGAGTCAAGAGTTTGTTCTCAAAATTGCGGCTACGTCTGAGGAATTTGATACACTGGATATGCAAAATTGTGCATTACGCCATCTTACAGAAAATATTGAGAAACCTTCTTCTCCTATACTTTTCAAATCTAAAAGTGGTGCGGAAATTGAACATGTTGACGGTGAGAGCGGTCGTCAGCACTATGTTCGGTTGTTATCTTACTTACTAGGGAAAGTTCTCTCACAGGTAAATCCCCACACAACAGGTCTGCTTGTAGATTATGGACGATTTATTGGTTCTATTAGTACAGCGCTCACGGATTTTAATCATCCAGCTGCTCACAGAGAATTCTATTGGGATTTGAAAAGGGCAAGCACGGTGATGCGCGATTATTCAAAATACATTGCTGATTCTGAGAAGCGGAAACTTGTAGACTACTTCTTAGAGATCTATGAAGATCTCGTACTCCCCCCGATGGATTACCTGAGGTCTAGTGTCATTCATAATGATGCGAATGATAACAACATCATTGTTACTAACCCCCATGACAATAATAGACGGTCGTTTGGCATTTTGGACTTTGGCGATATGGTTCATTCTTGTACTATCAATGAATTAGCAATTGCCATAGCATATGCGATTCTTGAGAAACCCGATCCCATCTCAGTTGCGCAAGAGATCACATCTGGATATCATTCAGTCTTCCCAATCTCAGAACTCGAACTTGAGTTGCTCTTCCCACTTATCTGCGCTCGTCTTGCAA
>JABCSP010000329.1 GCA_018238825.1 Candidatus Thorarchaeota archaeon
ATGATTGTGGAAGGATGATGTGCAATGATTGGTAATCTGATCCATAAGTGAAGCATTCCATAAACTGCAAAGATTGGATAGAGTATCATACCTCCGCTCAGTATCAGAAGAATGATAATCACTGCTAATTTGCTCTTAATAGGGTCCAGAAGCGGAACAGGTATTATTTCTTGGTCCTCGAAATTGAAGTAGTACCCGATCAGGATGGTTGGTGAACGCACCTTGATTATTTCCAATACTTGTATTCCTATCTGTATTGAGAGTAAAATACTGGTATGTATAATCATATATCCAAGTAATAGAGCATTCAGAAGGGGGAGTGGATTGAGTTGACTAACAAGAAGTTGGAAGCTCATGATGATTCCTAAGAGCACACAAAAATTCACCATTAAGAGGAATCCATGTTGTATTGCACCTTTCAAAAATTTGTTCAATGTGACCATCTAACTCCTTTCAGCTAGCATCTAAACGCCAAGTTTGAATGGTTTAGGAGGCTGGGTTCCAGCAAATGCTGAGTCCAATGGTCCTAACTCTTGCTGCTTAGCGATGGCTTTGGTAACTAAGTCAGTAAAAAGTGTGTTGACGTTATGACCAGTCTTGGCACTAGTTTCATAGTGGAAGACATCTAGCCATTTTTTCACCATATTTCCTGCTTCAGGTGGGACCAACCGGTCTGGTCTATCTACCTTGTTGGCAACAACCGCAACTACTGCATTTGGACACACAGTAATTAATTTGGTGTACCACTCGCCTATGTCAAGGAATGTCTGTGGTCGTGTGACATCGTAAACAAGGATTGCCATCGAAGCTCCCGCCATGTAACGTCGTCTGAGTTCATTATACGTAGGCTGCCCTGCCAAATCCCAAAGTACCACTCTTGCGGTGACACTGCTCCCCGATGGTAAAACAACATCAAGAGTCTTGAGAGCAAAGGTTGTACCAATTGTGGCAATGTAACGTTCACTGAAACTGTCTTCGGTGTATCTTTTGATGCAGCTGGTTTTGCCTACGGCTCCATTGCCAAGGGCCACCAGTTTGAACATGTGTGAGATACTATCTGTTGACATTTTTCAGCTGTCCTTATACTCACTACTAGGATGAAGTGCTAGTTTTGCATAATTAAGCATTCTGGGAATGTATACCAAGAAAAGAGCGAGTACTACAGCATATTCTATACCGAAATGAGTAAGGTATCTATCGCAGTATTGTTTAAGAAAGCCAATTCTGAACGTAGTCTAGAATTGGAAATTGGTGAAATGGCATGGCAGAACAATTCCTTAGTCGCTTGAATAAGATGGAAGATAGCATCAACCAACTTGGGGAAACTCTCAAGAGAATGATTACAATTCTGGGTACTGTAACAGAGATTAAATCTGAAGTCCGTATCGCAAAGGATGAGATAATTCAAGCCTTGGCAAATCTTCCCGCAGCTACACCTGCACCTACTGCACCAGCTGGTGACACTACCGATGAATACGCAAAGATGGTCTTTCAAGAAGTAGGGGCTGTTCGAGTATTTGTACAGGAATCTATGGAATCGCTAAAGAATGATATGATTGGTATGCTAAATGAGATGGCTGTAAGTTTTGAAGCATCGGCGGCAAAAGCGCCTCCTGCTCCTATAGCACCAGCTCCAACACCAGTAGCACCTACACCCGCACCGGTAGCTACACCTGCACCAGCTCCCACACCGACTCCAACTCCTGTAGAAACTCCCGTAGCAGGCTCTCCAGTATCTACATCAATTCCAGCAGATCGTGCAATGCAAGTCGCAGATCAACTCGAGATTGTTCTGAAGTCCTTGAAGATGGGCTGCGTAGCTGGAAAAGTTATGGATACAATGACTGAAGCAAAGGCGGAGATTATGAAGATTGTCCCAAGTGATCCAATAATGGTCAAGGTGGACAAATGGGCTGGAACTGTGAGTAGCTATCCAAAACGTAAGGAACTACAGGCTAGAGATATTCTCAAACTTAAGAAAGATATCAAGAGCGAGATTCCAAAATACAGACCTGCTTAGTTCTCTTCATCCTCTTCTTCAGAGGGTCCATCTGCAATCAATTTCATTGTAGCTAAAACTCTGATTATATCGGTACCTGAAACCATCCCAATTATGTCGTTTCCTTCTATTACTGGAATGCGATGTTTCCCCGTTTGATTCATCAATCCGATGGCTTGGCCCAATTCTGCATCAGGTCCAATAGTTACAACGGGAGTAGTCATGATATCTCCAATAAGCAATGATTGGTATGACTCCTCGGAGAATAAACGTGCTCCAATGATTTCCCTGCGGGTCACCATTCCTGCCAGAACATCTGATTTTGTAACAATGAGACTTCCCACATCATCTATTGCCATAAGCTTTGCAGCTTCTACAACTGGAGTATCAACCTCCACTGTAATGACAAGTGATGTCATGAAATCTTTTACTTGCAACAATATCACCTCAAGCCAATGGGCTCTTTTTATCAGTAATGGATTTTAAAAGTACGACTTCTGCGCAACGCTCAAAAACATCAGTGACCTTAGTCCCAACCTTCGCTGAGGTTTCATAATATTCTGATTGGAACCAGTCTCTTAACATCATCCCTGGTTCTTGGGGGACCATCCGTTTATCGGCAAGATCTATCTTGTTTGCACAGATGAATATAGGTGAATCAGGACAGACTTCTCTAAATGATTCAAACCAATTATTCATCGCCATGAAGCTTTCTGGTTTTGTAACATCATAAACAATAATTGCAGCTGAAGAACCCTTCATGTACTGCCTGCGAAGTTCTCTGTAGGTGGATTGTCCGCCCATGTCCCAAACACTGAGCTTAACGCTCCTAACACTCCCTTCGCTATCCTTAACGTCGATTTCCTTTGTTGCAAATGTTGTGCCCAAAGTCTGTTTATACTCTTCATCAAAGATATTCTCAGTATATCGTCTTAGTAGAGAAGTCTTGCCAACGGTTGCTTCTCCGAGTAGAACAACTCTAAATTTGAATCCATCAGACGAATCGGAGTCTTGTGCTTGTTCCAAAGTATCATCTCTTTGAGTCATTAAAGAGTCACCCGTAGTCGGTCATGGGACCTACCATTGTGTCTTTTCTGTCCGACTCTTATAACTTTTCTGCGGAGATTACCTTCTCTGATATACTCTCTAAAGGTTCACCACTGACAATCTCGAGGAAGTTTGATTTCAAAGATGACTATTGGACTCGTAATTTCGAAATTATTCAACACTTCTGGAGCGACTTCACCAAAGAGTCCGATAATCTTGTCATTAACAACAATTTGCGCCGTTCTTCCTTCAATGAAAGTAGGATCAGTACA
>JABCSP010000036.1 GCA_018238825.1 Candidatus Thorarchaeota archaeon
AGAATCATTCAAGCGTCACCACGTCGAGGTTTCCTAATCTTCCTCGTGCTCACCATAATGATGTTTCCAATGGCAGCGCTTGTGATGACAGGTCTATGGTGGGACAAGATTGATGCTGGGATAACACCGGAGAAATCTGATGTCGTCAACGTTATGCTTCTTATGTTCCTCGTATTAGCATTCGCAACTACGATTCTATGGGGTAGCTTCGGAACTTGGCGCCATGCAGCCAGAGCAGAAGCTGAAGAAGCAATCAGAATGACAGGGTAATAATCAAATTTGAAAATGGTGGATAGCCCATATTTGGATTATCCAGCCGTTTCCTATTTTTCCTGATAGAGGTTTCAAACTTGACCCACATCAAAATAGATGAAGGGCTCTTTCTTGTAATAGGTGGTTCATTTCCAAGATGCAATACCTTGGTTGCAATCGACGAGGAGGTTGCTGTTGTTGATCCAGGTTGTAATGTTGAAGACCTTCGTGCTTTACTATAACAAAACGATCTAACACTCAGAAACATCGATACAATCATTCTAAGTCATATACACCCAGATCACATTACACATGCTATGCGATTGAACCGACTCTCTAATTGCAGAATCGCGGCAAATGAGTTTACAGCGCCTCTCTTCAATGACAAGGAGAAAATGAAAGAATTTCTAGGATTTCGAAAAGGACATCCAGTTCGAAAACTATGGGAACAATTGGTCAACTCAAATATGTATGGAGCATTCTATGAAGGGCATGTCGACGAAGTCTTACATGATGGGGACAAATTTGCCCTTGGAAATATAACGTTGCAGATGCTCTACACACCAGGACATCTTCCAGATCATATGTGTATTGAGATTCTTGAACCAAACATTGTATACGGTTCGGACATTGACCTGACAGAATTCGGCCCATACTATGGTCATCCAAACTCATCGATTTCAGAATTCAAAGAATCAATCCACAAATTACAACACAATAACTACAAAGCACTCATCAGTGGACATTTGAAAGAACCCATTATTGAAGATTACAAGACCGCTCTTGCTGCGTACCAACGACAATTTGGAATCCGTGAGGATTTGGTCCTCGTATCAATTATGGAAGGTGCAAGTTCAATCCAGGAAATAACGATGAATCCAATCATCTATCCTTCACTAATTAGTCCGATTTTTCTTCAATTTGAAACGTGGATGATAGAACATCATGTAGCATCTCTTATTGACCGAGATCTTGTTGAGAAGAGAAAGGGCAAGTTGATGGCTCTTTGAAAATCGAGATATGGCTCACGTAGTTATATAGAGAAGAATCTCCAGAATAGCATAGGGGATAATGATTCCAGAAAGCATCTCTACAACATATGACTTGTACTTGACAAAGGGGATGAAGAATCCTACTCGGTTTCTGTATTCACTCCATTGAGAATCAAATTTCTTCTGCAAATGCATCTCCTCAATTACAGCAATAATAGCATATGCAACGAGCATGAGAATCCATAGGTTTTTTGTTTCATCTGGACTCAGCCATCCAAATCCGTCAGTGTGCAGAAGAATCCAGACACTTTGGTAAGTCATTAGTGCAGTTAGCATAATCAAACTAAGATACTGTGGATGACGTACAAATCTGTAGGGGCCCGAAGTAACAAGGCCTTCAGTTTTTTCTTTTCTAAGATATACGACCGACCAGATGAAAAAGAGTATAGCTATGATTTGAATGATAGTTGTTGTCAAGGTATATGGATTCGATAAATTAGGAAAGGGAGGATTTTCAATGAGGTTGGACATCATCAGAATAAGGTACACAATAAACGGAACAGTCATGAGCCCGACCCATACACCCATGGGAGGTATTGATACAATGAGAGGGAGTAAATATCCTATCGCAGTAGTAATCCTTAGCTTGATTCTATCTACAATCGAATCAGACTCCACCGATTCCATTTCGTCACTCACCTCTAACACCTAGCCCTATCTTGATGTTCAAAATATATAAACTCTGATTTGTGCGTAAGACACCTTCCGTATAACTATAGTTAATAAGGCGTGTTGCAAATGGGAAGCGACTGTCATGAAAGATAGAAAGGAAAGGAAGTTCTCCAATAGGCTTGCATCAGAAAAGAGTCCATACCTTGTAATCTTCCATTTGTGGAAGACTGCTCTGTCTGCGTATCAGAGGCAATTTGACATACGTGAACCCATTTATCTATCCGTCACTAACTAAACCATTCTGTCTTCAATTTGAAACTTGGATGATCGGTAGAGTATCTTCTTACTAATGGCCTATTAGAAAAGGATAATTCCGGTAAGATTCGCTGCCCATAAGAGAATTTGCAGCATGACGATTGGAAGAATAATCCCAATTAGAACTTCAACAGAATCACGTGATGATTTGATTCCAGGAAAGAAGTAACCAGTGTTTTCTTTGTAGATATTCCATTGCTGAGAATATTCCTTCTTCAAGTACCTCTCTTCGATCTTTGCAATCAATGTGTAACTCGTCAACATAACTAACCAGATAATCTGAGTTTCAGTGGCAGTAAACCAACTCATACCAGAAGTCTGTAGAATCCAAACACTTTGTAGAGTCATAACTCCTGTAAGTATGATGAAAGCAAGATATTGAGGATGCCTAACATATCTATACGGACCACCTGTTACTAGGTCACTTACTTTGTTTCTATGAAGATTGACAATAGCCCACACGAGAAATACAAGAGTGATAATTACACATGTAGTAATAACAATAACGGCGGGGTGAGCTAGATTGGGTAATGGTATGGGGTGCATGGGACCACCAATTAGAATGAAGTATATGTGGAAGAAGAAGGGCATTATCATTATACCCATCCACCAAGTTGCATTGGGAAGTGTAGTCAAAAAGGGGAAACTGTAACTAGTAGTACTTGTAATCAAAAGTACAAAACGCTCTCGCCTATTTTTTTTCTTTGATGTAGTTTCTTCATTCATGCTCCTAACCACTCATCTTATCTCAAAATGTAATAAATGGTTTAGTTTCCCAGTATTTTGTCGTATAACTATTGTTAATAAGAATAGTTTCAAAATTAACGGGAGGGTTATGACAAGCATAAAAGAAACCAAACAGAGCAATCGTTTAGCCAATGAGAAAAGTCCCTATCTATTGCAACATGCAGAGAACCCGGTTGATTGGTATCCCTGGAATGATGAAACCTTCGAGAAAGCAAAGAAAGAGAACAAACCAATCTTCCTTTCGATCGGGTATAGCACGTGTCATTGGTGTCATGTTATGGCGCATGAGAGTTTTGAGGACGAAGAAGTTGCATCATTAATGAACGATGCATTTGTGAATATCAAAGTGGACAGAGAGGAACGCCCGGATATTGACGGAGTGTATATGCACGTGGCTCAGATGATGACACAAAGAGGTGGTTGGCCTCTTACTATCATTATGACCCCTGACAAGAAGCCCTTCTATGCAGGGACTTACATTCCAAAGAAAGGAAGATACAATATGCCCGGGATGTTAGATCTGATACCCCAAATCAAGAAGATATGGGAATCTGATAGAAGTAACATTGATGAGATTATTCAAAACATCGAAACAGCACTCGCTAGTACCTCTGGAGAAGCTGTTGGAGATGCTATTACAGAGGATGCATTGCAGTCAGCATTCAACCAACTTTCTCAGAGATTTGATGAAAAACTGGGTGGATTTGGAAGAGCACCAAAATTTCCATCACCTCACAATCTCATGTTACTACTAAGGATTTGGAAGAGGTATGATGACCCACGAGCTTTAGGTATGGTTGAAACAACACTAGAAGAAATGAGGAAAGGAGGACTATTCGACCAAGTTGGATACGGTTTCCACAGATACTCAACTGATGCAAACTGGCTCTTACCGCACTTCGAAAAGATGCTCTACGACCAAGCTGGTCTAATGATGATCTATACTGAAGCATATCAGGCCACCAAAAAGTCACTTTATTCAGATGTTGTAAAGGAAATATTCACATACCTTACTCGCGATCTAATGAGCCCAGAGGGTTCCTTCTATTCTGCCGAAGATGCCGATAGTGAGGGTGTTGAAGGCAAGTTCTATGTATGGTCCTATGAGGAAATCAAGAATCTCTTGACAGAAAAAGAAAGAGAAGTGTTCACAAAGTTCTACAAAATCGAACCTAAGGGAAATTTTGTCGAAGAAGCGACACGAGAAGAAACAGGTTTCAATATACCTCATATCACATCCAGCGCTGAATACATTGCAAACGAATTCAATCTAGATGTTAATGAGTTCTTAGACATAGTTGAATCAGCCAAGATGAAGCTATTCGCTGAGAGGGAAAAGAGAGTACGACCGCATCGAGATGAGAAAATACTGACTGATTGGAATGGTTACATGATTGCTGCTTTGGCAAAAGCAGGTTCAGCATTGAATGATGTTGGTCTAGTCGATGCAGCAGAGCACGCCATGAAGTTTCTACTTGAGAATCTGATAAATGAGAAAGGAGAACTTTACCATAGATATAGCGATGGAGAGGTAGCTCATCGAGCTTTCATTGATGACTATGCATACATCATCTACGGATTATTGGAGTTGTATGAAGCGACATTTGAACCAAAATATCTTGAGCGTGCAAAGCAACTTACTGACGATATGCTCATTCACTTTTTAGATGTGGATAATGGAGGTTTCTTCTTCACAGCAGACTATTCTGAAGAGTTACTCATAAGAAGAAAGGACTCATACGATGGTGCGATGCCTTCAGGAAATTCAGTTGGTATGTTGAATCTCTTACGGCTGGCTAGACTTCTAGGTGATAGTAAATACGAAGATCATGCAACTGCTATTGGGAAAGCATTCTCAAGTGACATCAATCAATCTCACTCTGCGTTTTCTATGATGCTTGTAGGACTTGACTTTGCCATAGGACCTTCATATGAGATTGTGATAGCAGGAAAGCCTGAGAATGATGACACTCGTGAAATGTTAAATCAAATCAGGAAAAACTTCATTCCTCGAAAGATAGTACTTCTAAGAGGAACTGAGAAACAGTCGCAAACTATTACTGAACTTGCCCCATTTACTAAATTTCATGAACCATTGAATGGGAAGGCAACAGCACATGTCTGTGTAGACCACAACTGCAAACTACCTACAACCGACTTGGCTAAGATGATGAAACTCTTAGGTGAGGAACTTCACTGAGATGGTTTCTTATTGGACCACCATATGAAGAGGACAACCACAACTACAGCACCACCAATTCCAAATGCTAAAAGAGTTGCATTCTGAGATAAGAAATCATTTGGCCATATTGAAGTGAGTGCATTACCAGCCTCAAGCCATGAGTCAGCAATTCCTAGCAAGGCATCAGAGATTTCGTCCAAGTCTTCTTCGTACGGGGCAAATGCAAGATCAATATCGCCCGATGCATTGAAGGAGTCTGCAATAGCCTTGAAAGTTGTAGCGACAAAACCTGTAGCTTTACTGAGATTCAGTGGATTGATGAGAGTGGAGTTATCTGTGAGTACTTCGAAATGAGGTAATGCTTGTTCTCCAGCTTCAACAAAATCAGTTAGGTTTGTATCAGACATGATTGCTGGTAAAACTTCGAGAGAAGTCCTATACGAGAGGTGCTGCAGTGTGACTTGTACTTCTAAACCTAGGCCAATGAATAGAATCAAGGATGCCTTGAAGTTCACTTCATCTGCAATACCGTCAAAGACAGAAAGGTAGGACTTGAGACCCTCAACAGTCATGTCAGTGCTCATTGTCCGAAATGCGGTTTCACCAAAATTACCAACATATGCATTTGCACTTGAAGGAGAATATATGGCTCCGACCCCGAGTAATTTGTCGCGGATCAGAGGCCCAAGACTGTCATCAACAATAACTGGAGCATCGTCATTAGGAATGAATGTGTTTGAAATGTAAAAGCGATTTGACCAAGCATTGTTTAATGCCGAATAGGTGATGATTGAGTAATTTCCTCGCCCATCTTCTGGGTAACCATAATCAGCACCAAAGGAACCTACACCGGGATCAAGATAAGTTGCAGTATGTTCTGTGTCATTGTAACCAACAAGCAAAATACCATGTCCACCACCTGAGAGACCTTCTGCTCTGAGAATGTCATAGTCTGCTGCGGGAAGCCAAGAGGGATCTACACTGATAAGTAATGGATATCCCGAATCAATGGTGTTTCGCATGAGGTCAAAAGCCTCATCATCTCCATCAGTCACTCCAATAGTGAGACCTTCACTTTCCCACACCTGGACGTTTTGCTCCAAATTAGGAATGCTGGCATCAACATAGAGAGTATAGTCAATTCCGTAGAGACCTGCAAGGTAGTGTGTAGGTTGTGCTTGTGTATAGAGAGCTCCTGGAAACATTAGCACGGTATCGTTAATATGAAAGTACGCAAATGAGAAGCCAATTGAGGTTGCTGCAAAGACATCATAGAGACTGACATCAGCTCCAGCATATTGCATAGCCATTGCAGTTGCAGCCCATGCACAGAATCCGTTAATCTCTTGCCACACATACGATACGGGCGGTAAGATTACTTCTGCTGATGTGATGTACGATGTTTCAATATTTGAATAATCAGAATTGGACTGCACTATAACAGGGGTAAGTAGAAGAAATGTCATGAGCAGAATCATGATAGGTAATTTTCTCAATTGTTAGCGCTCCAAACTCAATCATTGCTAGAGCAATCATAAGCTTGTCGATAGAGCAATGAGTGTTCTAATAATTTTCATCTTCAATGCTCAACAAGAAATGTCAATGTCTAACGGGACAACAATTATTTCCCTATATGTATCCAATAATCATAGTCGAAGGTGTATTAAAATTTGAAACGTAGCAATGCAATATACGCAGTAGTTATGATGGGTCTAATTGTAACTGCAGTTGCAGCTGCGGTCACTTTTAGTTCACAACGACCAGCACCAATCGTGTTAGACGAAAACGCATCTTTCACGGGATATATCGAAAATGAAGGAGCATTCCGATTTCATTCAATACGAATTTATGAAAATGTGACTGGGATACATTTCGTTCTCAATTGTCCTGGAAATGATTTCGACCTCTATGGACGCTGGGGCGAATTACCATCACTTTCTGAGTATAGTTTTAGAGGTTATCAGAATGGGGGAGAGGACCTTAATTATTACGAACCTGAACCCGGGATTTGGCATCTGATGGTCAACTCATACTCTGGTATTGGTCACTATGATCTTATCATAGAATTCGAATAGTTTAGTTCATCAAAGACAACCTTTATGCAATATTCACAGAATCAGAGAAATAATTCTTGGAGTGATATTTGTTGAATTACCACCTCGTCTTGACAAAGAGATGTAATCTCAATTGTAAATATTGTCACGGCGGGGAAGAAACTGGTCCAGACACAGAGATTCAGTATAGTCTAGATGATCTTGCAGCTTATCTTAACAAGGATGATGAAATTCAATTGATGCTTTATGGGGGTGAACCAACTCTGAGAATACCCCTAATTGTTGAGCTAATGGATAAATTTCCACAAGCACGTTTCATGCTTCAAACTAATGCTCTACTTCTCAATAAAATCCCCCAAGAATACGCAAAACGATTTCACTCTATTCTGATTTCAATAGATGGTCCAGAAATGGTTACTGATGGTTATAGGTCAAAGGGAGTATATCAAAAAGTTCTAGAAAATACTCAATGGTTAGAAAGTATTGGATTCGAAGGTGACATTGTTGCACGTATGGCAGTTAGTCAGGAGTCAGATATCTATCGAGATGTAACCCATCTTCTGAATCTTAAAGAACCTACTTTCAAACATGTCCACTGGCAATTGAATGTCATCTGGGATGCTGAAGGTAACTGGCATGATTTTGATAAATGGGTTGAAGAATCTTACAATCCGGGAATCACTAAACTTGTAGAAGAATGGGTAGATAAAATGAAGCAGGGAGTTGTTGAAGGGATAGTTCCTTTCATTCCGTTAGTATTTACAATGCTTACTGGAGAAGGGTCTACAATGAGATGTGGTGCAGGGATCGATACATTTGCAATTCATGTCAATGGTAGTATCGGTATTTGTCCAATTTCACCAGATTGGGAGTTTTCCATTGTGGGAGATATTTTGACATCAGACCCAAAGAAGTTGCAAAATATCATGAGTGTAGAAGAACCTTGTCCATCCTGTGAGGAATATGAGGTATGTGGAGGTAGATGTCTGTTTGCGAACAAACAAAGACTCTGGGGCGAGGCTGGTTACAAGAAGGTCTGCAATACTGTAAAACATCTCACTAGCGCACTTCGAAAACAAATCCCTAGAATTGAAAGATTCATTGAAGAGGGACTAGTATCCATTGATGACTTCAAGTACCCTGAATACAATAATGGATGCGAAATTATTCCCTAATCTTCGGGTTCCATTTCAGACTCGACGAGGCTCTTCTGCATTACAACTATTTCTTCACCAAAACGATCTAGACGACCCGTTTCTTCATAACCCATTTTAGTATAAAATTCGATTTGGGTTTCAACTGCTCCGTAAATCTCCACTTCAATAACTGAAACGTTCAAATGGGTCATCAAATTCTCTGCATAGTCAACAAGCATTGACCCGATTCTTCTACCACGAAAGCTCTGTCTAACTGCAACTCTAGATACTACGCCCACGCTACCTACCAATCGAATTCTCATCGTTGCTACTACTGTGTCTCCAACGAGGCCAATATATTGATCACCCATTTGTATATGCCGGGCGATCTTTCCCAATCCTTCATTAAGTGCGGCGGGCATTCTCTTTAATTGCTTCTTCAGAGGTTCATAAGCTTCAACGATTATTTCTTTGATAATATCCACTTCTGGTAGGGTTGCCCGACGAATAGTAACTTCAGCATAATTGTAGATTGGAGATTCCTCCTGATGTATGCATGTTATTCTTATGACATAGTTCGACATAAATGCATTGGAGAGGTAACGATTTCTTAGACTAATGCAATATATTCTCAAACTAATTACTATTTAGGAGTGTGTAACTTAAGGTGCTTTCTGTTTGATTGTTCGAGATGGTGAAAATGCTTTGAATTTCGGATAACGTAGATTTAAAACCGTCACTACCTAAACAGTGGAAGGAGACCACCCTATGACAGATAAAGACAAGGACAATGATGAAATTGTAAAATCCCAGATTAGCAAGCGCGATAAGAGAGAGATGGAAAGGGGAGCTTGCGTGAATTGTGCTATTGCATCATTCATTATTACATTTCTAATGGTAATCGCATTAGTTTTGTAAGCTGGTTGAATCATAAATGACATTTCTAATAGACCCAGCACTTCTGATTATCTTTTCATTGGTATCTTGCGGGATAGGACAATCTGTCAAAAACAAAACTACATTGCAAGTAGGAAAGATTCTCTCAATCTTTAGCCTTTGTGTCATCATCTTCACAAGTACATCACTATACCTGAACGTATGGTACATGGATTGGTTCTGGCAACCATTCTACCCACTAGTTACATCTGGTAAAGATTTGATGATAAACTCAGGGATATTTAATTTTGAATTTGTAAACACCAGCGGACTGACTGACACCCTCGCAGCAATTCAGATTATCCTCTATCCTTTATGGACATACATAGGACTTCGGATTTGGTCAAATTTCAAGAATTGAAATGAAAAAGAAGAGGAGGAGGGTTCCTAAAAACCCTCATCAGTTTTACTCTATTTATTGATCGTCATCATCATCGCCAAGACGCTTGGGAGCACCTAGTCGACGACTGCCATCAACTCTTAACCTGCCATCATCGCGATCGGATTCAGGGGCAGCGGAGTATCTCTCAGTAGGTCGTGATTCTTTCTCCTCTGTGAGTTCTTCAGCAATATCAGAATCCACTTCGTCCGGATCGAGTTGTTCACCTTCATCTCGGGCTCTTTCTACCACTCGTCCAGCACGTTCAACACGTAGATAGTAGATTGCAGTAAAGATTGCAATTAGTGGGAATGCAATCATCTTTGATACATCTCTGAAGAGAAACAGGAACCGAGGATCTCCGAACACTCCTGTGGTATCGAACCAAGAAAAGATGATAGTACTAGGATTAGATGCAACAGCAAGAATAGAATCTACGAAGAAGAATCCACTTGCTAAGAAGAAAGTGAGAAGAGGACCAAAGTCACCAGTTCTACTTCGTGATTCTTCAACAGCTTCTGTTATTGTACTTCCAATTCCACTCATTGCATAGATAAGGAAGAATAGAGACATTGCGATATCGGTGGGAGCCAATCCAAATATATCACCACGCCTCATCACATTAACAAGGAAGTAGCCGCCATATATTCCAATGAACAAAGTTAGAATTGCAATATTGAGCGCAGCACCTCTACCTGAGTATCTAAGGAATGAGAGGAGCATAATCACTGCAAATAGAGCGAAACATGCGTAGGCAATTAGCAAGAAGAACTGTTGGTTGATAAGATTCTGAGAGGCACTACTAAAGATACCATCAAGCATTGGCCCCAGTCCAAAGATATCATAGCCGTAAGCTACGGACAATGCAGCAATTGCCTCAGCTGCTATTATTGCCAGACCAATTAATAGAATGATAAAACTTCCAGCACCAAGAAGGAAGCCTCCTTTCTTTGGCTCAGCGAGTGTTGCAACCCTCAAACCGGTTCTAGTTGAAAGATAGGCTTGGAATCCAATCCAACCTAACCAACAGACAACTGCAAAGAGAAGAAGCACAATTTCCCCAAAGAAAATCTTCATGAAGACAGCTATTGCAAAAGAGATCGCCATCCAGGCAACACCCTTGAGCTCTGTGGTTCGTCCTCTGCTTCGCCTAGTTATCCAGAGTCCATCTACTCCGAGACCTGTAAAGATTGCACCAAAAGCAAAGTAGATTGTACCTGCAGAACCAACAAAGGCAAAGAAATTGACAAGTAATAGTTCAGTACCAGTTCCAACTGTCTGTGTCATTAACCACGTAACAAATAGACCAAGAAACGTGGTGGCTACAAATATAATGGTATACGCCAAGTACCTTCTAGTCTTAAGGAACACGCGCAGGCCTTCAACAATTCCAGATAATAGAGGAATATTCAATTCAACAGTCTCCCTTGATATCTCCCGTTAGTACTTGGAACTTTTTAAGCCTTCTCGGAACAGAATTTGTGTTTCTCCAGTGAAAGATAATAAGGAGAATAGGTGATAGTAGCGAGTTGATATAAGGGAAGAGTATCTATGATTATTCGTGTCTTGATGGTCGATGACGATTCCGTTCATTTAGAACTCAGTGAACGATTTCTCACACGTCAAAGTTCAGATTACGAAATAATCACAGTTGAAACCGCTGGAGAAGCCATCAAGCTCCTCAAGGATGAAATTTTTGACGCTGCTGTTTGTGATATTGACCTTGCAAGTGATTCAATGAGTGGACTTGATATTCTTGAGCAGATTAGGAGTTCTGGGAAAGATGTACCTGTAATCATCTTTACTGGAAAGAGCAGAGAAGAATTTGCGATTCAGGCACTGAACCTAGGAGCAGACTATTACATTAGAAAGAGCTCGATTAATATCGAATCACTTTACGCTGAATTATCATATTACATACTGACTGCGGTGGAGAAACGTAAAACAAAGAAAGCACTCCAAGATTCAGAATCGAAACTTAGAAGCAGTGAAGCACGTCTTGCTGATGCTCAGCGTATTGTCCATTCAGGTAGCTGGCTATGGGAAATTGAAGAGAACCAAATAAGCTGGTCGGATGAAATCTATCGAATTTTTGGCTTGGCTCCACAAGAGTTCTCAGCAACCTATGAAGCGTTCTTAGAATCAGTTCATCCTGACGATCGAGAATTTGTGGACTCCGCAGTAAATGCAGCTTTTCACAAAGAAGAGCCTTACAGTATTGATCATAGAGTTATTCGTCTGGATGGAAGCATTCGATATGTGCACGAGGAAGGTGAAGTCACCTACAATGAAAAAGGTAAACCTGTTCAAATGATGGGAACTGTTCAAGATATTACAGAACGAATTGAGGGTGAAGCTCAGTTACTAGAAGAGCGAGATAAAGCCCAGAAATATCTCGATTTAGCTGGAACAATGATACTTGCTCTTGATACATCCTTCAATGTTATAATGATTAATCGAAAGGGTTGTGACTTGTTAGGTTACGATGAAAGTGACGTGGTTGGAAAGAACTGGGTAGAATCATTCATTCCAAAACAGCTTCAAGAGCAAGCCTATAGCCATCTGAAAGCACTATTAACATTGGAACACAAAGAAGGACCCTGCTGTAATTTTACTATCGTTACAAAATCTGGAGCGCAAAAAGCGATACGATGTCAGGACACAGCAATATGTGATGATGAGGGCAATGTTACGACAATTCTCTGTTCTGCGCAACCAATCGATGAAACACTCAATGAAACGGTGCAAGAGGGAAAACTTGCATATCAATCGCTCACAGCAAGGGTAGAATGGTGGAAAGGAGTGTTTGACCACTCGCCTGGATCGATTGGTATTTTTAACGCAGAAGGATTGCTCATCGATGCAAATTCGGCAGCAGTTGAATTATTGGGAGTTAAGGAACGAGAAAATATCATTGGTTTGAGTTTGTTCAGAGATTATATGTTACCAATAGAAGTACTTGACAGTGTGCAAAAAGGAAAAGTTCATCGATTCCTTCACAAATGGGATTTCAAATTTGTTGCAAAGAGTGGTATTATTCAAACATCTAGAAGAGATGTAGTATACTTGGATATTGTACTATCTTCTCTTCAAGGTTCAC
>JABCSP010000330.1 GCA_018238825.1 Candidatus Thorarchaeota archaeon
TGAGAAATTCATCAGTGAACTTCTTTGGTCCAATTACAAACCCAACACGCCAACCACTCATACCAAAATCTTTCGAGAAACTTCCCAGCGTGATGATATGGTCTACAGCGTCACGCCTTAGCCGTGGACTGTAATGAGATGCACCATCAAAAACCATTCGAGAATAGGATTCATCAGAGATTAACACAATATCATGTTGAATGCAGATATCTACAATCTGATCTACAGTGTCCTTCTCATAGACAGCTCCTGTAGGATTATTGGGAGATATCAGGAATACTCCTCGAGTCTTTTCATCTATTGCTTTCTCGATATCAGCAGGAATCGGCTGAAAACCAGGTCCAGTTGGAACTTCGACAATATTCCCACCAGCTAGCTTGATTGCTATTACAGAATTGAAGTAGTATGGAGTGGGTACTATGATGTTTTCATTTTGCTCAAGAAGTGTCATGATGGTTCCCGCAAATGCGTTGTTTGCACCAGCTGTAATGACGAGTTCATCCTGAGGATTAACATCAATCCCGTTATTTTGACGGAGATATAGGGATAGTTCCTCTCTAAGTTCCAAGAGACCCTGATCAGAAGTATACAAGTGAGTTGAGGGGTGTGATAGACGTTCCCGTAAAGAAGCAATTGCATCTTCGGGAGGAATGTGACCTGGTAGTCCCTGTCCAAGATCAAGAAAGTCAGGTGAAGAGATGAATCTCTTAGCTGCTTCAGCCAACTTCACAATAGGAGGGGGCATGATATCTTCTGTTCGAAAGCGCATTAGGAAGTTCCTCTTGCAGGAACCAGATTACCACGCATACATCGACATGGTCTGTGCCAGTTCCTTATCAAAAGATTAGAGCCCTATGATATAATCTTCCCGCTCATTGTAACTTGGACATCACATTATTGGTGCATATATAGAGGATAGAGAAGCGGATAAAGGAATCATTTCCTGGTTCTTCATCATCTAGAACCACTATGAGTGAAGCTTAATATTGATGAAGCGCTAGATTTGCAAAGAGGTTCATGAATATGGGTAAAGATGTGAAGGTACTCGGCGCTCCAGAAGCGCAAGTTGTTCAAACAAAAGAGATGACGCTTGATACACCCCTAATGGTCTGTTGTTTCCCCTCTGCTGGAGTAGTTGGACCAATAGCGGCACATACGATAATTGACCAGTTCAAGATGGAAGAGATTGCACACCTGAGGTCAAAATACATGCCATCAGCTGCAGTATTTCTAGAGGGTCGCCTTCGTCATCCGTTCAGAATCTATGGAAGTAATAAACTCAATCTCATTGTAGTCACTGCAGAACTTCCTGTTGCAGAAGAGGGTCTCTATCCAGTGAGCTCAGCCATATTAGATTGGGGAGCTGGTATGGGTGTAAAGGAAACTGTTGTTCTTGATGGAATACCTGTTCAGGGACTACCGTCTGAGCGCAAAGTTCTCTTTGCAGCAGAAGAAGAGAAAGTTGGTGAGCTTGCTAAGAGTGACAAAATGGAAATTCTCGATAAAGGCATAATCACAGGAATAGCAGGTTCGATTCTCGTAGAAACCCTTTGTCGTGATATGATAGGATTTGCTCTTCTCACTCCAGCCATCACTGTAATACCCGATCCTGGCGGTGCACAGCAGCTACTTGAAGCCCTAAACCAACTCTATGACCTGAAAATCGATCTCAAAGAACTCATGGAAGGCAGTGAGATTATCCGTCGCAAGATGGAAGAAATGGCAAAACAAGTTGATGGAATTCAACAAAAGCAAGCAGGTACAGGACGTAGAGGATACGAAAGGATGTATGCCTAGTCCTTTTGAAAAATATAACATTGGATGAATGAGTGCCTACAGTCAGGCACAATTCATTCAATCAGTACAAGTATCGTAGGCGTCTTTAGCACCTTCGGCGTTTCTTTCTCCGACTTTGCCACTCCAATTCTCACAGATTATCTTTTGCACTGTTTCTATCTTCACAAGACCGGTTGCTTTAGCAAAAGCTCCAAGCATAGTTGTATTCACAACTGGCAGACCTGCCACAAGAAGTCCGAGTTTGAGCGCGATTCCAGTTCCATCGTATGTGTATACATGACCGGTTTCAAGGCCCAGTTCCTTAGAACTCTTCGGAGAATTGACAATTACTTTGCCACCCTCCTTAAGACCTTCAGTCACGTCTACAAACTCAAGAAGTGTAGAGTCAAGGACTGCTACGATGTCAGGAGTATAGATCTGGCTCCGCACGTTAATCTCTTCATCCGCAATCCGGGTGAATGATTTCACAGCGGCGCCACGGCGTTCTGCCCCAAAAAATGGAAAAGCCTGCACACCCTTGTAACCATCAACATACGCAGCTTTAGCAAGTAGTTCGGCGGCTGTTACTCCACCCTGTCCGCCTCTTCCATGCCATCGTATTTCAATCATTTTCATTTGAAATGGCTCCTTAGCTGACCTTGTAGTCAAGCCTTGCGCAGTAACGGTCAAACATAACCTTTACGTTCGCGCTACAAGTTGAACGCGTGTGGTTCAGATGGATGAATACATGAGCGCCAACAAAGAACTCTGGGATAAACTTGCGAAGATACATCATGATTCAGAGTTCTATGATGTGAAAGGATTCTTAGAAGGAAAACAGACTCTGGACCCAATCGAAGTTGATGAGCTACCAGACCTTTCTGGAAAAAAACTTCTTCATCTGATGTGTCACTTTGGAATGGATACTCTTTCTCTTGCTAGACTTGGAGCTAGCGTAACTGGGGTAGATTTTTCCTCGGAGGCAATTGATTTGGCATCTTCATTGACAGAAGCAGCTGGTCTAGATGCAAAGTTCGTATGCGCTAATGTGTATGATACTGCAAAGGTACTGAATGAAAAATTCGATGTCGTATTCACCTCTGGAGGTGTAATCACGTGGCTTCCTGATATTGAAAAGTGGGCAGAGGTAATTGCATCCTGTCTTAAGCAAGGGGGATTCGTTTACATCAGAGAGTTCCATCCTTTTGGCTACATCTTCGATGACGATGACAAATCTACAGAATTACGAGTACGATACCCTTACTTCCAAGGAAAAGAACCATTGATGTTTGAAGATGAAGGTTCGTACGCAGACAAAGATGCAAAAACCGGTAAGATGAAAACATACGAGTGGAATTATCCGATTTCACGAATCATCAATGCTCTGATCAAAGCAGGTCTCCGAATCGATTTCTTTAACGAGTTCAACTACAGCTCGTACAAAGCTCTTCCATTCTTGATTAAAGGAGAGGGAGGAAGATGGGTCCTTCCAGAAAATAGAGATTCTATTCCAATGATGTTCTCACTGAATGCTACTAAG
>JABCSP010000331.1 GCA_018238825.1 Candidatus Thorarchaeota archaeon
GCTCTGCTTCTGTAATCGCTTTCTGACCTCATTCTATGCAAATCATTTTCTGTTTTCCGTAAATAGTTTTCTCTCAAACAATTCGTTGTTCATCTAAATCACGTATTATTAGATTAAGGTTGCGGCTCTGTAGAAAAAGTCACCTCCCTGCACACTCCAAGTAGTTGAGTCGTTCAATGTTATGCAGAACTACCTTGAATAGCAATTCTCGCCTCTGCTCTTTATATCCTTTCGAACTCAGACTCCCTCCGTATCTCAACTTCATCATACTGAACACGGTTTCCACAAGATTCCTCCTTCCATACTGATACTTCTCCTTCCACTTCTCAGAACTCGCTTGATACTCTTTGACCAACTTCTTGTATGCTGGATATCCATGTGCTCGGACCTTTGCATTGCTCTTCGGTTCGATCCCTGCATATGCTCCCAGGTCTGAGATGTACTGGACATTCTTTCTTGAGATGTATCCCTTGTCACCATAGACCCCCTTGAGATTTCTGGAAGGTACTTGTTTCACAAGAGCGACCATGTGCTTGGCATCACCACCCGGTCGAGCTTTCACTCGGGTAGCATTGATCATCAGTGTGTCAGTATCTACCACGTTGTGAAGTGCCGTGAAACGCCGTTTCAACGTCTTCTGGAACCGTATACTCATCCACTCTCCACCAGTGGTGTGTGAGAATCCTGAAGAATCCACTGCCAGATATCTAGGTGGAGGTTTCTTGCTGACAATGAGTTGAGCCATGCGATGGAAAAACTGAGTGTCGATACGAGCCACCGCTTTCTGAAGGAGCGAGTAGTTGGGAGCTCTTGAAAGACCGAGTTGCTCAAGCAGATAGGGATTGAAGTTGACAAATGCAACAAAATCGCGATATCCCATTCCAGAATCGAACTTGAATCCAAGGAGGATAGCGAGTGTGGGAAGAGGAAACTTGACAGGACGTCCGCGACTGGACCTGATGTCAGGAATCGTATTGCAAAGGCTCATAAGCTCATCAAGTAAGAAACGATACCGGCGAGCTTTGGCTGTATCGTAGGATGCATTGTAAGACATGAATCAGATGATGTGGCTGGTTCGCCTCTTAATTCGTGTATTATTCAACAGAGCCGCAAGTAGCGAATAAGTTATATTCACAGGTTATGGTGATGCGATAACCTACTCACTGAAGGCGGGAAAAGAACTCAGAGAAAGAATAAACGGAACACGTATTTCAACGGTCGCCTGGATAGGATACTATAGAGTAGAATATCTTTCTTTTCTGCAGACAACTCCGCAATCAGTTCGAAGTAGGTTTCATGCAATATCTAAAGGAGTTGATAAAACTGAATAACTATCCCACTAAAGACCCAGTACTTGTAACATGCGGACTACCATATGCTAGTGGGCAGATGCACATTGGGCATCTTAGGACCTATGTGCCTGCAGACGTTTTTGTGAGACTCCTGAAGAAGATGCGAGTGGACGTCACATTCGTCTGCGGATCAGATACACACGGTACCCCAGTTATTGTGAAAGCCGAAGAAGAGGGTCTCACTCCCAAAGAGACCTATGAGAAGTATCACAAGGTCTTGAAGGATACTTTTCCCAAGCTAAACATCTTCTTTGACAACTACGCGCACACAGACATTGAGGAGAATCATCATCGAACTCTTCAGATTGTGAATAGCCTTATCGACAACGGACACATCTATGCAAAGGAAATCGAAACTCCCTTCTGTGATACCTGCGGTCGGTCTCAACCAGATCGATTTGTTCGTGGTAAATGTCCTTACTGTGGGTCCGATGCTCGCGGAGATGAGTGTGACCAAGGATGCGGGCGATACATCGAACCTGGTTTGATACTAGAACCTAGATGTGCAGTCTGTGACAATCCCACCCGACCCATCACCAGAGAACATCAATTCCTGAAACTGAGTGCGTTCGAGGATTTCATTGGTGATTTCTTGAAGAACGTGGATGGTACAAAGAATGCAAGAAACTTTGCACTTGGTTGGGTCAAAGAGGGTCTAAGAGACTGGTGCATAACACGTGACTTGAACTGGGGTTTCAAATTTCCTGGTGATGAGAATTTAACTCTCTACGTTTGGGTGGATGCGCCAATCGGTTACATGTCCGGCACTGAGATTTGGTCTAAGAAGATTGGTAAACCCAAGGAATGGGAGAAATACTGGAAGCCAGGAAACGGTCGCCTTGTCCACTACATCGGTCAGGATATCGTATACCATCACTGCATATTCTGGCCTGCAATGTTAAAGGGCAGCGGTTACAACTTGCCTGATGCAGTAGTGGCGTCTGGAATGCTCAAGATAGAAGGTCACAACTTCAGCAGGGGTAGGGGCTATGTCGTCTGGATAAAAGAGGACTATCTAGACAAAGGACTTGATCCGGACTATCTCCGATACTTTATGGTGTCAGGCACTTCACAAACAAAGGATTTGGACTTCTCTTGGCAAAGCTTGGCAGACAAGGTGAATAACGAGCTAGTGGCGACCTTTGGCAACTTCATCTACAGGGGTCTTCACTTCACCAAGAAGCACTTTGGTGAGGTCCCGAAAGGAGAGCTCGACCCGAACCTAAGGAAGGAGATAGAAAAGACAATTGAAACTATCATCTCTGCCACAAATGAGTACGAGCTCAAGAAGGTGAGTGATGCGATTTTGCGTCTCGCATCAGTTGGTAATGAGTACTTCCAAGCGAATGCGCCTTGGAAGCTAGTGAAGGCAGACAAAGACAAGGCCGGCGTGGTTCTCTACAATGCTATCGCCCTAACAAAAGCCCTCGCAGTTTTCATTGAACCAATCATGCCGACTGTGGCTGAGAGGATATGGAGCCAGTTGGGGCTTGAAGGCTCAAAGGTCCATGAAGTACCGCTTGAGGAGGCACTAAAGCTTCCGAAGGTTGGTGCCAAGCTGGGCAAGCCGATTCCAGTTATCTCAAAGATAGATGACAAAGTGTTGGCTGACCTCAAAGAATCAATTTCAAAAAGAGTAAAGGCTGCTGAAGCGGCTGAAAGAGGTGAAACGGAAGTGGAAGAGGAACTAGTATCATTTGATGATTTCAAACGAATGGACATACGCGCGGGGAAAATACTGGAAGCAACCAAGGTTCCCAAGACAAAGAAGCTGCTAAAGCTCGAAGTTGATTTTGGGTCTGAGGTCAGGGTCATTATCACAGGGCTAGCGGATCAATACAAGCCTGAAGATCTCAAGGGTCTAACTGCGTTGTTCCTAACGAATCTCGAGCCGAAGAAAATTGGCGGCATCGAGAGCAAGGGAATGATCCTTGCGGTAGAGAA
>JABCSP010000332.1 GCA_018238825.1 Candidatus Thorarchaeota archaeon
ATATCTGTCATTCATCATGGTTCCAGTTCTCTGGTTCTTTTTGTTTAGAACCCGCTATGGGATTATTGTACGTACTGTTGGCGAGAACCCAATTGCAGCCTATACACAAGGTATCGATGTCAATCGAGTCAGGTACCTCTGTGTGATATTCGGAGGTATGATGTGCGGTTTAGGTGGAGCCTACTTAACACTAGGATGGATTCCCCTATGGGTCGAAGGTATGACAAATGCGAAAGGCTGGATTGTCATTGCAATAGTTGTAGTTGGATTATGGCATCCGATTGGTATTTTATTCGGAGCCTACATTTTCGCAGCTTTTGAGGTCCTTCAATTCACATTCCAACCTCTTGGTATTGCTCCAGCATTCCTGAATATGCTGCCTTCTCTAACAACCATTTTGGTCCTTGTAATTTGGGGAATCCTCTTGAATAAGCAAAAAGTAAAACGGATAATAGGTGCACCGACAGCACTGTGCGTTCCATTCGAGAAACCATAACATGAATCGTGGATTTGGTGATACTTAATCTTCAGCAGAAGTTCCACTAGAAAAGATGATTGAGGGGTCATATGACCCCATCATCTTTCAACTACATAAACACATGCGGGAAGAAGTATCCCTTAGGATGATCACATGCTGGACATTTCTCTGGAGGATGCTCACCATCGTGGATGTATCCACAGTTGGCACAACGCCACTGAACCTTCTCTTTCTTCTTGTGGATAGACCCATCAGCAACCTGCTCTGCGAGAGCAAGGTATCTATCATGATGCCAGACCTCAGCATGAGCAATCATTCTCCACACATGCGCAATCGTGCTGAATCCTTCCTTCTCGGCTATGTCAGCATATTTAGGATACATATCAGAAAACTCGAATTTCTCTCCAGCTGCGGCAGAGCGCAAGTTCTCTTCTGTGTTACCAATATGGCCTGTTGGAAAAGTCCATTCGACCTGTATCTCAGGAGTGCATTCCCCTTCATCCATAAATTTGAAGAATCGTGCTGCATGCTGTACCTCTTCTGCAGCGGTTTCCTCAAACACGGCTGCGATGTATTGGTACCCATCTTTCTTTGCAGCTTTTGCGTAGCGCAAATATCGATTTCGTGCTTGAGATTCCCCAGCAAAGGAAGTCAGGAGATTTTTCTCGGTTTCAGTTCCCTTTAGTTTCATTTTAAATCAACTCTCTCAATGGAGTACAATTTCCACCCGTAATCTTCTCTAATGCGAGAATATTGAGTATAAGGTGTTCTAGTTAATAAGCGTGCTCTTAGGTTAGACTAACTTGAAATCACCATTCAGTTAATCCTCTCTGCAATCTTCTTAGCAAGCTCTTTGATCTGCTGGCTTTCTTCCTCACTGGCACGAGCCTTAACACGAATGATAGGTTCAAGAATCTCCTTCTTCATATCAGTGAACATCTTCTGAAGTCTCTTGACTCCGCCACCACCCCAACCGAATGTTCCAAAGAGAGCAACTGTATCGACTGGGAATCGCTTGCCTTGCACTTCATTGACAAATGACCAGACCTTAGGATATGGATATGCGTCATAAGTTGGAGTTCCGACAACAAGAACGCCAGCACGTACTGAGTCCGTGATTATTGCGCTCATGTCACTATAAGACACATTATGCAATTTCACTTCAACGCCCAGTTCTAGAAGTTCTTTCTTCAGTTTGATTGCAAGACGGTGAGAGTAGCCGTACATTGTCCCATAAACGATTGTACAGTATTTCTCTAGCTCAGGACGTGTCCATTCATTGTACTTACCCACAATCCACATAGGATCCTTACGATAAATTGGGCCATGGCTTGGAGCAATAATCTTGATTCCTATTCCAAGTTCAGTCACTTTAGCGAGAGCACGTTGTACGAATTTGAAGTATGAGGTTATGATTGCAGAAACATAGCGCCTGCTTTCTTTCTCGACTAAACGCAAATCAAATTCGTCATCAAAGTGTTTACCATTCAGAGCTCCAAATGAACCGAAGGCATCACAGGAAAGTAGGATTTCATCCTCTACAATATAGGTCATCATGGTTTCTGGCCAGTGCAGAAATGGAGCGTGAACGAATTTGAGAGTCTTGGAACCAAGTTTGAGTTCTTCAAGGTCTTCGACAATCATTTCTTTCAAAGGTACATCATAGAATGATTTCTGCATAGGTGATGCCTTAGGAGTATACACCATGGTAGCATTTGGTGCAATCTTGGCAAATTCAGGAAGTGAACTTGTATGATCAGGTTCCATATGATTAACAATTATGTAATCAATTTTGGAAGGGTCGACAATCTCACGGATATTGTTCAACCACTCCTCAGTCCAGGGACCCTTCACACCTTCTACAACAGCAATCTTCTCATCCACAATCAGATAGCTGTTATATGATACCCCAAAAGGCAATGACCAAAGATTTTCGAATAGCTCAGTGTGGTGGTCGTCAACACCAACGTAGTAAACACCCTTAGTGATTTCTCTATGCATTACATTCACCTGTGCACTTGAACTTCTAATTAAACCCCGAGGCAAGAATGATAAAAGGCCTTCCCTCAGATGAATATTTTCAATTGTTAACCATAGTTAAATGTTTTCGTTTGGACTCAAAGCGATTCTACTTCTCAGAAAGGCTCATCAACTGATTGGAAATTACTTCATTCAGTTTAACAATAAACCAAGAGAAACATAAGGCTGAACAACGTCGTGTAGCTAGCTAATGGAATGAGTAGACTGATGAGAAAAAAAATACCTCATCTATTGTGTTTGATGGTCATACTAATCCCCATGCTACTAACAGCCAGTGTAAGTGGACATGATGATGATTTACAAGGGGAATTCAAATCAAATATCACACACGAAATCATTCTTGAAGCATTATCTTGGAAAGCATTTCCATTGCAATGTGCTGCTGGGGATACTCTCTCTGGAGAGTTTATCTTGACAAATAATGGGGACATCTTTGTTGGCGATCAGACAAAATATGATAATTGGTTACTCACTGGCATTGATTTTCTAATTCTTGATGCATCAAATTACGATCTCTGGATTAGCGATCTTTCAGCAGCACCATTGTTTGAGATGCAGACTGTCTATGAATTTGCGTGGAGTGTTGAAACACCCAGTGATGGAATGTGGTATGTAATCTACTTCAATGATTCAATCTTCATAAAGCAGGTTGATGGAATCATCTATCACACAACACAAAATGGTTTTTCCTTTGCATTGACTCTCCTTTGTTTAATCTGTCTAGCGTTTATTCTAACTCTTACATTCAAATTCCGTAGAAAAAAATAGAACGCTG